>CAZZNK010000021.1:0-29729 GCA_964655585.1 uncultured Flavobacteriaceae bacterium | reverse complement strand
CATTAAGGAAATCTGGAAAATAATTTTTAAAAACAGCAACTCGTTCAGCCTGTGTAGTTCCTAAATCGAAAACATATATCCATAAAGTATATATTGAGAAGGGAATCAGTAAACAGATTAAACTTAGCAGCGTTAATATTTTAAATGGAATTTTATTCAATCTTTTCATTTTCTATTAGTAATTTAATCCCGTAATCTTTCTCAAATTTTGTTTAGTTTTTTATTCAGAGCTTGAGTGAGAAAATCGGATGTTTTTTTTGTTAAAATTTCAATTTATTTGTTAAATTTTCGATTAGAATTCTGTTTTTTCGAAATGAATGGTAACTCTTAAAATAAGGAGTATTTTTTTGTATAAGTAATCATTTTTTCTTTAGCTTAAAAGATAAAGAAATATCGACTGCTTTTGCTATTTTTTTTCTAACGATATTTGGTATTTTAATATTAAAATCTTCAGGAGTTACTGTAAAATTAGAAGTTATATAAATAAAATTATCTACCATTTTTATTTCTGTTGAAATAGTTATTTTTTTTGAAATATTTCTGATTATTAGTTTTCCATTGATTGTATGCTTTTTATTTTCTTCGGTGAGATTTTTAATAGAAAAATCAGTAATAATTCCAGAAAATTTAGCTTTAGGATATATGCTAGATTCAATGTGATTTTCATTAAAATGTTCTTCCATTAAAGCAATTTTAAACCGAAAACCTTTGGTTAAAACTAATGCTGCAATCTTTCCATCATCTTTTAAAATAGCAGTTACTTTATTATTTGTTGCTTTTATTTCTTCAAAAGAGGCAACAGATGATTCGAAAACTAGTGTGCCAGATTTAGTATAATATTTATTTTGCGAAAATAATTGTGTAGAAAATAATAAGAATAATAAAAGTGGTATGTTTTTCATAAGAGATGTTTTTTTAATCAATATAACCTTGATTTTTCCAATTTTTAATGACCATTATGCTATTTGAAGGTAAGTTTCCAGAAGGGGGCATTGGCGCACTAGTGCTTTCCATTCTTGCAAATGCCCCTCTATTAGAAAACGCATTTTTAACTTGTAAGTATGTTTCTAAAGTTAAATTAGCGGCATTACTTGCTGAATTATGGCAACCGCTAACCGCACAACTTTGGTTTATAATACTTTTTACATCAATTTTATATGTAATTGCATCAGGAATAGGGTCTATTAAGTCTTCGGAGCTGTCAGAAGAACAGCTGATAAATAATAATAGTAAAATGAGTAAATAAAATATTTTTTCCATTATATGGTTTTTTTTAGTCTGATATACTGATAGTTGTGGTAAATAATTGTTTTAAATATACAAATAAAAATTATATATTAGCACAATGTTACAACGTAAACATATTTATATTGGTATTGTAATCATTTTTTTGTCGTTTTTTGGAGTGTATAATTACATGTACAAAGATCATAAAAATATAGCTGTAGAGAAACCAGATTTTAAAATTGAATCTAATAGCTTAGGAAAAGAATTTCTTCAAAACATTGATAAAACTACAACGAAATACTTAGATAAAATACTTCAGGTATCTGGTACTGTAACTGAAATTGAAAAAGATAATTTTACACTAAATAAGGTTTTGTTGTGTTATTCTGATACCTTAATAATTAAGAAAATAAAAATTGGAGATGGAATTGTTGTGAAAGGAAGAAGTATTGTTAACTAAAAACTAAAAAAAATGAAAAAAAATTACATTTTTAAAGCAACATTATTTTTAATTCCATTTTCAGCTTTAGTGCTAATGTCTACTTCAGGAGGAAGAGATGATGGTAAAACAGGCTCTCCTGGAGACGGAGGCGTTACTTGTTCTCAATGCCATAGTGGTGGGAATTTTGGGTTGTCGCCTACAATAACTACCAATATTCCTGCAGCAGGTTATGAAGTAAATACTGCATATACAATTACTGTTACAGGAGCAGCATCTGCAGCTGGAGGGTTTCAGTTAACTGCAGAAAAATTAAGTGATAATTCTAAAGTAGGAACATTTACCGCAGGTACAGGTTCTAGGGTTACTGGGCAGAGAATAACTCATAGTAACTCGAACAATAGTTCATGGACTTTTACATGGACCTCACCAGGAACTGCACAAAGCAATATTAAATTTTACGCAGCTGTTAATGCAGCAAATGGAGATGGAGGTACTGGAGGAGATGAGATTGCAACAACAAGTACAGGTAGTTTACATGCATTGGAAATTACAGCTGATAAACAGCTAGATTTTGAAATGTATCCAAACCCATCATCTGACTTTATAAAGATACAGTTGCCTTCTGGTATTTTGAATGGTACAGTTAAAATAATGGACATTAGAGGTAGAGTTTTACAAACTACTAGAGTATCATCTGTTTCATTCAATGAAATTGATGTGAGAAATTTAAGCAAAGGAATGTATTTATTAAAAATAGAATCTGATAGTAAAATTGGACTACAGCAGTTTATTAAAAAATAAATAAAATTAAAACGATAAAAAGTCAATTATAATTTTATGATTGACTTTTTTAATACTCAATAGTTATGAAAAATTTTGTAACAGTTATAGTTGTTTTTTTGGTAGGATTTTCAGCAATTGCTCAAGATGATTTACTTGATGAAATTAACAATGATGTAAAGGTAGATAAGAAGGTCTCCTCAGTTTTTAAAGGTTTGAAAATAATTAATATGGAGTCAACAAAATTGGCTGCAAAAGGAGACTTTTATTTTGTAATCTCACATAGATTTGGATCTATAAAATCAGGAGTAGATGATCTTTTTGGTTTAGATAACTCTAATATTCGATTTAGCTTTATTTACGGATTTAATGAATGGTTTAATGCAGGTGTTTCTAGAAGTTCTTTTAATAAAACATATGATGCACATATAAAGTATCGTTTACTTAGACAAGAAAGTGGTAAATCTCCCATAACATTAGTAGGTTTTAATAGCTTAGAAATAAATACGTTATTAGATAAAATAAATTACCCTCATTTAAAATCAAAACATAGATTCGTATATGTACACGAATTACTAATTTCTAGAAAGTTTAATAAAAATGTATCATTAGAAGTTACTCCAATATATTTACATCAAAACTTTGTAGTGAATGATTTACAAAAGAACACGCAGTTTTTAGTAGGCTTAGGAGGAAGGTATAAGCTTAGTAAAAGGGTAACATTTAACTTTGAGTATCATATGCATATGAACCGTGTGGCAAACAGTCAGTTTAAAAATCCATTATCTTTAGGAGTTGATATAGAAACTGGTGGACACGTTTTTCAGCTACATATCTCAAATGCTAGATTAATGAACGAATCAGGTTACTTAGCAGGAGCTACAGGAAACTGGGGAAAAGGAGATATTTATTTAGGATTTAATATTTGGAGAGTTTTCTAATTCCTTCTAAAATGAGGAGAGCTCTCTTCTTCGACTTTAGTAATAAAATACTTAGTATCACCCAACCAAAAGAATTTACCAAAACGTTCTTTGTATGATACTTTTACATATCTACCTTGAAATTTTTGAAGGTTGCTAACCACTTTTTTTTCTTTACCTTCAATTGAAAAAGAAAAAATTTGAGCTCCAGAAATACCTTGGCTTATTTCTCCTTCCCAAGTTTTTATAAGCACACCTTTTTTACTGATTTTTATCAATTCTCCAGACCGAACACCTTCACTATATGGAACATAATATATAAATGCATAGTAAGAAATTGATATTAAAATGATAACGCTTACTATAATTGCTAGTATTTTTTTCATACTGCAAAAATACAATTAAAATTTATTTTCTATTTGATACTATGAATTTATTGTAAATTTGTGTTATTCGAAAAAAGAAAAAATGAACTATATTTTATTTGATAGCGATGTGCGTACCGCATTATTGCCGTTTACTTATACAAAACCTGTTGCAGATATTAGGGTAGGTATTTTAACCATTAGAGAAAAATGGGAAAAATATTTAGGACAGACCACAACAACAATTACCGAAGAGTATTTAGAAGAAAAATATCCGATGGTAGAAATGGAAGAAAATGTTTTGATAAATGCTTCTTTTTTACCCACTAAAAAATTGATAAAAAAAGTAGTTTCATTATCAAAAAATGAAGCTATTTTTAAGGGAGACGATGTCATTGCTTTTTTCACTTCGGATACTCAAGAGGAAGTAGATTTTAGTACATACAAGCAAATTGAATTTGATGAAGAGTTGATTCAAATAAAAAACACATGGGATATTTTTTCATTAAATGAGAAGACAATTCGTGCAGATTTTGATTTTTTAACTAAAGGAAGGGAATCACAACCAATTCCTGAGGGAGTGGATTGTATCAACAAAAAAGATATTTTTATAGAAGAAGGCGCAAGTGTACTTTTATCAAGTTTAAATGCGACTAACGGACCCATTTATATTGGTAAAAACGCTTTGGTTATGGAAGGGTGTCATATTAGAGGAGCATTCGCAATGTGTGAAAATTCCATTTTAAAAATGGGAGCAAAAATATACGGAGCAACCACTTTAGGGCCTTTTTGTAAAGTAGGAGGCGAGGTAAATAATACAGTGTTATTTGGCTATTCTAACAAAGGACATGAAGGGTATTTAGGAAATGCTGTTATTGGTGAGTGGTGTAATTTAGGAGCAGATACCAATAATTCAAACCTTAAAAATAATTATGCAGAAGTAAAATTATGGAGTTATAAAACGGGTAGGTTTGCAAAAACAGGTTTACAGTTTTGTGGATTAATGATGGGAGATCATTCAAAATGTGCTATCAACACAATGTTTAATACAGGAACTGTAATAGGTGTAAGTGCTAATATTTTTGGCAGTGGTTTTCCAAGAAATTTTGTACCATCATATAGTTGGGGAGGAGCCTCGGGTTTTACAACCTATCAATTAAAAAAAGTATTTGAAGTTGCAACTGTTGTGATGAAGCGTAAAAATATTGTTTTTGATAAAAAAGAGCAAAAAATATTAGAGCATATTTTTGAAGAAACAAAACAGTATAGAAATTATTAAAACAAAGCCTCATAAAATTTTTTATGAGGCTTTGTTTTATAGGTAAAAAATATTAATTCCTGTCAATCACATCACCAGAACCAATCGATCTGCTATTAATATGTTTTGGGTTTCCTTTGTAATAAATATTTCCAGAACCAACTATACTTGCTTTGATTTTATTGGTTACAGTAATTCTAACATTTCCAGAACCAGCAATTGAAGCTTTAGCGCTGTGACTAGTTAATTCATAAGCTTTTACATCACCAGAGCCAGCAATAGAACATTTTATAGCATCTGTTTTTCCAGATAATTCAATGTTTCCAGAACCACCAATCGCTGTTGAAATATTTTGAGTTTCAAGTTGTAAAATAATATCACCAGAACCACCAATATTTACAGATAAATCATCTGTTTTTATAAGGTTTTTACTAATTATTTTTCCTGATCCTCCTAAAGAAATTTTATCGATATCTTTAAAAGGAACTGTAATTGTTAATTTTCTAGTGCTCCTTACGTTTATGTTTTTTTTGTATCGAATTTTTAAAATTCCTCTTTTTACTTCAGTAATAATATAGGGAATAATGTTTTCTTCTCCTTTAATACTTATTTCTCCTTCTTTTCCTTTTACTAAAATGACCTCAAAAGACCCACCGACAGCAATACCATCGTAATCTGATGTTGTTCTAGTCTTTGTAATGATATTTCCGTTTCCACGAATTTTTTTAGAATTCCACCAACTTTGAGCGTTGATAGAAAAACTGATACATAAAATAATACTTGTAAGAACTAATTTTTTCATTGTAAATTGATTTTTATTTTTAATAATTTTCTTTGATAGAAACACTACCATATTGAGATTTGATAATTACTTTTGAGGATGTTTTTTCTTTTCCATAGAAACCTTCGTAGTGTTTTTTGCTGTTTTTTTCGATGCTTTTATAGATATCAACATTGTCGCTATCTCTTTTAAAACTTGCGTATTGTAAATCAATTATAAAATTGAAATTATTATTAGGAGCAACACCAATTCTAATACCTGTGTATTGACTATCAATGTCTATAAAATCAAATCCATTTTCTAAATTTTTAATTCGGATGCTTCCGTAATCTGCATCAATTTTTAAGCTTTTTTTAATGGTTCCAAAACGCATGCTTGTATAATCAGTATTTCCTGTAATACTATTAGCTTCATCAACAGTTACACTTCCATAATCTGTGTTAAAATTAAGGGTATTAATTTCTGTAAATTGTAAGGTAGAGTAATCAGCATTTACTCTAATTCTATCAGATTTTTCTACGGATAATTTCGAATAATCGATATTTATATTCCCGCTTTTTATGTATGAAATATTAGAGCTAGAACAATAATCTAAGTTGATGTTATTCTGTTTATTTAACAGTTCTCCGATAATAATTTTACCATAATCGCAATTAATATCAGCTTCTCCATTTAATTTGTCTAGATAAATATTACCATAATCATTATCTAAATCTATGTTATTACTTTCTGGCATTCTTACCAAATAATCAATTTGATAATTTACGTTACTGCTTTTTCTCCACCAGCTCCAATTACTCTTAGAACTACCAAAAATTGTTTTTGCACTTACAAAATTGGTCGAAGCGTTAAAATCTACATCAATAGTAGATAATTTACGTTCTACAAAATCTAAATTATTTCCTTTTACGGTAATTTTTACTTCAATTTCAACACGATTTTTACTCCAAGTTTTTACTTTAATATTTCCGTATCTATTATCAATAGAGACAGTTGCATTTGCGTTTACAGTATAACTTTTTTTAATAATTCTACTCTTTTCATGTTTCTTTTTACCATCATTTGCAAAACCAATTGTAGGAATTAATAATAAAAAAAGGACTACTTTATATAATTGTGTTTTCATAAGTTGTTTGTTGTGTATTTTTTGTTTTTTCTATGTGTGTTAAAATATTTTCTAAAACCTCTAAACGTTGTTGATAATTAGAAACCATTGCATAAATAATACGTTTCTGATTATTGTTTGTAGAGAGCTCTTTTAGTAAAATTTTGTAATTGTCTTCTAAATCTTCTAGTTTTTCTAAAGCCAATTCAATAATAGCTTCTGTTTTTAAATTTCTATGTTTTTCTACTTCTTTTAATTCTTGATGAATAGTAGCCACAAAATAGTTTTGAACTTCTTCCATTTTAGGAGAAACATCAGCCAAATCAAATTGTTTTTTCTGATGATTGCTACCTAGCCAAAATCCGATAATTAAAACTACCGATGCTGCAACAGACAACCATTTCCAAGAAGTTTTTTTTGATGATTTTTTTTCAGATAATCGTTTCTCAAATCGCTCTAAATGACCAGCGTGTGGCTCGTTAAAATCGAAATCGTTTTCAGAAAAATAGTCTTGTAATTTATCTTCCATAAAGTTCTTTTTTTGATGTTTCTACAAGTAAAACTTGTTTTAATTTTTTCTTTGCTCTAGATATTGTTGTGCGTACGTTTTCATTGGTATAGTTCATTATTTCGGCAATTTCTTCGTAATCAAAACCTTCAATAAAATGTAGCGTCAATACTGTTTTGTAATTCTCTTTTAAAGAATTGATAAACTCCATCATTTTTTTTGTTTTTAAAGAGGAGTAATCAACAATTTCTTCTGTTGTTTTTTGCTGATGTACAATTTCCATTTTTACATCTATATATCGCTTATTTTTTTTCAGCTGTGTTAAACTTTTGTTGATTACAATTCGTTTTAACCAAGCGCCAAAAGCAACTTCTTCTTTGTACGTTTTTAGTTTTGTGAAAGCGGTTAAAAAAGCTTCTTGCATAATATCTTCCGCTTCAAAACTATCTTTTAAAATTCTAAAAGAAGTATTGTACATCGCTTTGTAATATCCTTGATAAATCTGCATTTGTGCATTTTTATCAAATTTTTTACAGCGTTCTAAAAGTTGGTTTATATGTTGATTGTTAGCCTTCAATGAAACGTTTCTACTGTATAGACGGTATTGTTTTTACTTTGTGACAGTTTGCTCTAAAATACTATTTTTAAATCAGAACAAGGTTGGCACAAGAATTGTTTTATGATAGTAGCATAATGAATCAATAAAGTAGTAGTTTGCTGATTATCAAAATATTATAATTATTTAAAATTGATGTTGATTGTGGTAAACACAAAATCAATGTCATGTTGACATATATTTACACAATGAGTAAACCAAAAGTAATACATTTAGACAGTTTGTCGTTAGAAAATATGATGAGTGAAGATTCGGAGTTAATTCCGTTGATGACACCAGAGGATGAAGAAATCATCAATAAAGAAAGTGTTCCAAAAACCTTATCAATTTTACCCTTAAAAAACACCGTTTTATTTCCAGGAGTTGTAATACCAATTACGGCAGGAAGAGACAAATCTATCCAATTGATAAAAGATGCCAATAAAGGCGATAAAGTAATTGGTGTAGTTGCGCAAAAAAATGAAGATGTAGAAGAACCTACCGAAAAAGACATTTATAAAACAGGTGTGGTTGCACAAATTTTGCGTGTTTTAAAAATGCCTGATGGTAATACAACTGTAATCATCCAAGGAAAAAAACGTTTTGAGATTGATACAATTATTCAAGACAAACCATATTTAAAAGCTACTGTAAAAGAAGTTCTTGAAGATAAAGAAGTAGATGATGCTAAAGAATTTAATGCGATTATAGATTCTATAAAAGAGCAATCTTTACAAGTAATAGAGGAAAATCCGATGTTGCCATCAGAAGCTTCATTTGCCATTAAAAATATAAAAAGTGATTCTTTTTTGGTGAATTTTATTTCCTCTAATATGGATTTAAGTGTGATGCAGAAGCAAGTTGTTTTAGAAAAAGACAATTTAAAAGAACGAGCATTGTTAACCCTGAAAAATCTAAATAAAGAGCTTCAAAAATTAAAATTGCGTAATGATATTCAATCTAAAACACGTTCTGATTTAGATCAGCAACAAAGAGAATATTATTTAAATCAGCAGTTAAAAACAATTCAAGAAGAGTTAGGAGATGTTTCTAATGAGCAAGAATTAGAAGAAATGCGTTTAAAGGCAGCTTCAAAAAAATGGTCTAAAGAAGTAGGTGAAACGTTTCATAAAGAATTGAAACGCTTGAAAAGAATGAATCCGCAAATGGCGGAGTTTGGTGTGCAACGTAGTTATTTAGAACTGTTGTTAGAATTGCCTTGGGGAGAATATTCTAAAGATAAATTCGATTTAAAAAGAGCACAAAAAATTCTTGATAGAGATCATTTTGGCTTAGAAAAAGTAAAAGAAAGAATTATTGAGCATTTGGCTGTTTTAAAGCTAAAAGGTGATATGAAATCTCCAATTATTTGCTTGTATGGACCTCCAGGAGTAGGAAAAACATCCTTAGGAAAATCGGTAGCAGAATCTTTAGGAAGAAAATATGTACGAATGTCTTTAGGAGGATTGAGAGATGAAGCAGAAATAAGAGGGCATCGAAAAACATACATTGGTGCAATGCCAGGGCAATTGATAAAAAATATTAAAAAAGCAGGAACTTCTAACCCTGTTTTTGTACTTGATGAAATTGATAAATTAAGTCAAAGTAATCAAGGAGATCCATCATCAGCAATGTTAGAAGTGTTAGATCCTGAGCAAAATACAGCGTTTTACGACAATTATTTAGAAATTGGTTATGATTTGTCTAAAGTCCTTTTTATTGCTACAGCAAATAATTTAGGTCAGATTCCGTGGGCATTGAGAGATAGAATGGAGTTGATAAATGTTTCGGGTTATACGATTGAAGAAAAGGTTGAAATTGCTAAAAAGCATTTGTTGCCAAAACAATTAAAGGAACACGGACTTTCTAAAATTCATTTAAAACTAGGTAAAAAACAATTAGAAAAAATTGTTGAAGGTTATACCAGAGAATCTGGTGTTAGAGGCTTGGAAAAACAAATTGCAAAAGTGGTTCGTTACGCTGCAAAATCTATTGCAATGGAAGAGGAGTATAACATCACGCTTACTTCAGAGGATATTGAAAGTATTTTAGGAGTTGCTCGTTTAGAAAGAGATAAATACGAAAATAATGATGTAGCAGGTGTGGTTACAGGTTTAGCTTGGACAAGTGTTGGTGGCGATATTTTATTTATCGAATCAATATTATCGAAAGGAAAAGCAGGATTAACAATTACGGGTAATTTAGGTAAAGTAATGAAAGAATCTGCGACCATTGCAATGGAATACATCAAAGCAAATGCAGAAGATTTTGGTATAAAACCATTTGTTTTAGAAAATTATAAAGTGCATATTCATGTACCAGAAGGCGCAACTCCTAAAGACGGACCAAGTGCAGGAATAACGATGTTAACTTCATTAATTTCGGTATTTACACAACGTAAAGTAAAGAATAGGTTGGCAATGACTGGTGAGATTACTTTGCGAGGAAAAGTGTTGCCTGTTGGTGGAATTAAAGAGAAAATCTTAGCAGCAAAAAGAGCAAATATCAAAGAAATTATTTTGTGTAAAGAGAATGAAAAAGATATTTTAGAAATTAAGGAAAGTTATGTAAAAGGCTTAAAATTCCATTATGTAACTGAAATGAAAGACGTAATTGATGTTGCACTCACAAAACAGAAAGTTAAAAATGCTAAGAAATTAGTGTAAGTAAAAAAGCCTCCTAAATGGAGGCTTTTTTTAGATATAATTTCAAGAATTACAACCTGTATGATAATCCGATAATAATTTGATTTATTCTTGTGTCAAAATTCACACTACTAACACTACTAACTGTACTATTTATAAAAGTAGTCTCTATTGAAGAGAAACTTCTTTCCCAACGTACATCAATGCCTAATTTACCAAATTCAAGTCCTCCACCAAATTGAAAGCCAACAGTAAAATCATTTCCTTTAACATCAGAAATATCAGAAATATCAAAATTAGATTTTAAGATATATTGAAATGACGGACCTATATAAATGTTTCCAACTCCAAAAATCTTTTTTCCTAATAATACAGGTACATCAATTTTTTGAATACTAAAAGAAGCTGCTTTTGCTGTCCCTCCAAGTGTAGGTGTATATGTAATATTATTATCTAATTTTGTGTATACCAATTCTGGGCGTATATAAAGACCTATTACAGGTATTTTAAAACGCAACCAAATACCAGCGTGGTATCCTGTTTTTCCTTTTGCGCCAGAAAGTACATTTGTAGATACTTCTTTAATAGAGTTAGAGTTGTAATTTACACCCCCTTTAATACCAAAATGTATTTGAGATTGTGTGAATTGGCTTGTTCCTATTAATAAGAACAATGCTAAAATTATTTTTTTCATAATTGTTGTTTTATTATTATTATTATTATTATTATTTATTTTCTTTTAATTACTTTTTTTACAGCATTTACAATTGCATCTGCATTTAAGTTATATTTATCCATTAATTGATCTGGAGTTGCAGATTCTCCAAAACTATCATTTACAGCAACAAATTCTTGTGGGGTAGGGTTATTTTCTGATAAACACCTTGCTACACTCTCACCCAATCCACCAAATTTATTATGTTCTTCGGCAGTAATTATACAACCTGTTTTAGCAATTGATTGTAAAATAATGTCTTCGTCTAATGGTTTAATAGTGTGAATATTAATTACTTCTGCACGAATCCCTTCAGCTTCTAATTTTTCGGATGCTTGTAAGGCTTCCCAAACTAAATGACCTGTTGCTACAATAGTAACGTCATTTCCTTCGGTTAATTTTATACCTTTTCCTATTTCAAATTTACCATCAGGCATAAAAACAGGTACTTTTGGTCGTCCAAATCGTAAATAAACAGGACCATCATAATCTGCAATTGCAATGGTTGCTGCTTTTGTTTGATTGTAGTCACAGGTGTTTATAACCGTCATACCAGGTAGCATTTTCATCAAACCAATATCTTCTAAAATTTGATGTGTTGCTCCGTCTTCACCCAAAGTTAATCCTGCATGCGATGCGCAAATTTTTACATTTTTACCAGAATACGCAACAGCTTGTCTAATTTGGTCGTACACTCTACCTGTAGAAAAGTTCGCGAAAGTTCCTGTAAACGGAATTTTACCTCCAATCGTCATACCAGCAGCAATACCAATCATATTTGCTTCTGCAATACCAATTTGAAAGAATCGATCTGGATGATTGTTTTCAAAGTCATTCATTTTTAATGAACCTGTTAAATCAGCACATAAAGCAACTACATTTGGGTTTGTTTTCCCTAATTCAGTTAATCCGTCTCCAAAACCAGAGCGTGTGTCTTTTTTTTCTGTGTAGGTGTATTTTTTCATTTTATTGTTGTGTTTTTACAATTCAAAAATAAGGATATATTTACTTTTTCACTTATAAATTCATCAATTCTTTATAGAGTTTATAAACAGGTAGTCCCATTACATTAAAATAACTTCCTTCAATTTTTTCAATGCCAATAAAACCAATCCATTCTTGTATCCCGTAGCTTCCTGCTTTGTCAAAAGGTTTGTATTTGTTAATATAATAGTTAATCTCTTTATCGCTTAAATTTTTAAAGTAAACATTTGTAGTATCATTAATAATTTTTTGAAAGTTTTTGTTTTTAATACTGATAGATGTAATGACTTGATGTTTTTTACCAGACAATTCTTGCAACATAGTAAAAGCTTCATTAAAATTTTTAGGCTTTCCAAACGCTTTGTTATGTAGCCAAACAATGGTGTCTGAGGTGATTAAAATATCATTTTCTAATAAGTTTGTAAATGGTTTCGATTTTAAATCGGCCAAGAAATCGGTAATTTCTGTTCCTTTTAATTTCTTCGGATAAATTTCTTCTATCTCTTTTAACTGAATTGTAAACGGAATGTCTAAATCCTTAAAAAACTGTTGTCTTCTAGGAGATTTAGATGCAAGAATAATAGTGTATTTAGATAGTTTTTCTTGTAACATATTTTATATAAATTGAAAAAGAGTCATTGATAAAATTCCAAAAAGCATAATTATTTTCATCAGGTTACTTAAAAGATGGTATTCTTTTTTACTCTTGGCATTCCGTAATTTCATTAGAAAATAGATAAGAGGGCAACTTATAAAAATGATTGAATACCAGAAAAATAGTTTATAATTTTCAAATAAAAACCGTGTAATAACTACCGTAAAAACAAAAGTAAATAATGTAATAGTTAAAATAATATTTCTTGTTCTATTTCTTCCGATAACAATAGGTAATGTTTTCATTTTCTGAAGATAATCTCCATCAATATCTTCAATGTCTTTGATAATTTCTCTAATTAGTGTTGTTAAAAATGAAAATATAATATAGATACATACAGTTCTTTCTAAGGATAAATTATCAGATGTATTAATTTTTTTTATATCAAATAAATACAAGATAAAAATACTTAATCCTATTAAAATTGCCACAAAAACATTTCCAATTAACGGTAGCTTTTTTAAATATTTTGAATATAAAAATAACCCGATTGCTGTTCCAATAAAAGTAAATGAGTACTCAATTTTATTTACAGAAAAACTAAGATAAACCCCTAAAAAGACACCGATTAATACCATCAGAAAATAGCTTTTCCATGCACTATTTTTAGAGATAGTTTTCTTAATATAAACCTTGTTTGGTTTATTAATTTTATCAGCTTTTAAATCAAAAATATCATTGATAATATACCCGCTTGCGGTTATAAAAATAATACTAAATAACAATATAATAAACTGATAGTCAGTTAAAAAACTTGGGCTTATAAAAGAATGAATCAATGCATATTTGGTTAAAACTAAAGTTATAAAAACCATCAAAAGATTTTTATAACGGATTAGTTTTAAGAAAGAAATCATGATCTAAAATTCTTTTTAATTCTCGCTAAATCTTTTTTATTATCTCGGTCTTTAAGAGTTTCTCTTTTATCGTGTGTTTGTTTTCCTTTTCCTAGGGCAATTTTTAATTTTGCCATACCATTTTCATTTAAAAATAAGCGTAACGGAACAATTGTATTTCCCTTAGCTTCAACATCACGTTTTAAGCTTTTTAACTCTCTTTTATTTAGTAGTAGTTTTCGTTCACTTTTTGGTTGATGATTGAATTGATGTCCGAAAATATATTCTTCAATATACATGTTGATGATAAACAATTCTCCTCGATCATTAAACTCACAAAAGCTTTCTGTAATACGTGCTTTACTAAGTCTAATAGATTTAATTTCAGTACCTGTTAAGACAATACCTGCAATGTAAGTATCTAAAATCTCGTATTCAAAACGAGCTTTTTTATTTTGTATGTTAATTTTGTTCTGCATAAACTTTCCTCAAAAAGGAATACAAATATACTTTTTTAGAAAATAAAATATTACATTTAATTTTTAAAATATAATAAATGAAATTGAAGAAAGAATATGATTTAGTTTGTGTTGGTGGCGGAATTATGAGCGCAACTTTAGCGGTTATTGCTAAAATTCTTAAACCAGAATTAGATATCTTAATTTTAGAACGCTTAGATAACGTAGCTTTAGAAAGCTCTGCTGCTTGGAATAACGCTGGTACAGGACATTCAGCTCTGTGTGAATTAAATTATTGTCCAGAGAATAAAGACGGAACTATTTCTATCAAAAAAGCAATAGAAATTTGTACACAGTTCGAAATTTCTAAACAGTTTTGGGCTTATTTGGTAGAAGAAAAGATGATTAACAATCCATCAGAATTTATAAACTCCATTCCCCACCATAGTTGGGTAGAAGGGAAAGAAAATACTGCATATTTAGAAAAACGTTTTAAAGAATTTCAAAATCATTTTATGTTTGATACTATTGATTTTACTACAAAAATTGATAAAATGAAAGAGTGGTTTCCGTTGATTATGAACAACAGAACGGAAGATGAAATAATGGCAGCATCTAGAATTGAACGTGGTACAGAAGTAAATTACGGTGCCTTGACAGAAAAATTATTTACTATTTTAAAGGATGAATTTGATACACCAGTTCATTGTAATATGGATGTGTTAGATGTAGATCCTAGCGCAGATATAGATTGGACGGTTGAAGTTGAAGATTTAAAAACCAATAAAACGCATCATATTGAAGCAGAACATGTGTTTATTGGAGCAGGTGGAGGAAGTTTATTGCTTTTACAGAAAGTTGAAATTAACGAAAAAGAAGGCTATGGCGGTTTTCCAATAAGTGGAGAATGGTTGGTGTGTAATAACAAAGAAATTATAGAAAAACATAATGCAAAAGTATACAGTAAAGCTGGTCTTGGGGATCCGCCAATGTCTACACCACATTTAGATACACGTTTTATCAACGGAAAAAAGGAATTACTTTTTGGTCCTTTTGCAGGTTTTAGTCCGAAATTTTTAAAAGAAGGCTCTAATTTAGATTTATTCAAATCTATAAAATTTGATAATATCCCGTCTCTTTTCGGCGCTTTTTGGCATAATTTACCGTTAACTCAGTATTTAATTGAGCAAGTTACAATGTCTCATAATGATAGGATGGAGAGTATTAGACAGTTTGTAAAAGATGCAAAAAATGAAGATTGGGAAATTTTGGTGGCAGGACAAAGAGTACAAATTATCAAAAAAGATGATTTTGAAGGTGGAAAACTACAATTTGGTACTGAAATAATTAGTAGTAAAGACGGAAGTATTACTTGTTTATTAGGAGCGTCACCAGGAGCGTCTACGGCAACAGCTATTATGATAAATGTTTTAGAAAAAGCTTTTCCAGAGATTTTATCATCAAAAAAAGGAAAAGAAGTTTTACGAAAAATGATTCCGATGTGGAAAAACAAAGTGGATAAAGAATTATTTGATACGCAATTAAAAAGATCTAAAAAGTATTTAGGAGTTTAAAGAAACTCAATTATTTTAAATCAATTTTTAATAAAACGCCTGTTTTTAAATTATTAGTAACCGTAATGATGTACAAATTAGAGTTATTTGTGTCATCAATTTGTGGGTATTTCTCTTCTCCTAAAATTTTATTTGCAAAAACTGCCGTTGTATTGCTATGCCCCACTATTAAAATAGTTTTTCCTTTCGTAGCTTTTTGAAAGGGTATATCGTACATTTTTCTAGGATTGTAGAAAACTACTTCTAAATCTTTAGCAATGGCAGTAGCTTTTGCTGTTTGTTTTGTTCTGTTATAATTAGTAGAATATACCATGTCAAAATGGATATTACTAAAAACAGTTGCCCAATTTTGAGCTCTTTCTAGCCCTTTTTCGTTTAAATTAGGATTTTTATTTGTTTTATCGGTACGATTTTTTTCTGCATGACGAATCAAGTAGTAGGTAGTTACATCATTTTGTAAAAAAACTGAGAATGATGATAGTATAACTGCAGCGGTAAGAATAAATTTTTTCATAATTTGTAATTTACACTTGCAATGTAGTTAAAAATTAAGTGTTTACAAAAGCAATTATTTACCATTTTAAATCTATTTTAATTTCTGTTTTAGTACTTTTGAAACATGACAGAAAATTATAAAAATCATTGGAATCTTGCTTATGATGATAGAGCGACTGAAGATTTAGGGTGGTATGAAGAGAGTTCAACAAAAACAATAGCATTAATTGAAAAAACAGGATTGCCAAAAGATGCTAAAGTTTTAAATGTTGGTATTGGATCTTCTAGGTTGATAGATGAGCTACTTACCAAAAATTACACGAACTTAATTGCAAGTGATTTATCTAATAAATCATTAGAAAAATTAAAAAACAGGATAGGTAAACAATCTGAAAACGTGCAATTTATTGTAGATGATTTGATCAATGCAACAAAATTAAATCAATTAAAAGAAGTAGATTTATGGAATGATAGAGCGGTGCTACATTTTTTTACAAAATCATCAGATCAAAAAAAATATTTCGATTTATTAAAAAAAGTTGTAAAATCAAACGGATTTGTAATTCTTGCAGAATTTGCATTAAACGGAGCTGAGAAATGCTGTAATTTAGATGTTTTTAGATATAGTAAAGAAATGTTGCAAGAGCGTTTAGGCGATGATTTTGTACTTAAAGATAGTTTTAAGTATACGTTTATTAATCCACGAGGAGGAGAAAGACCTTATATATACACCTTGTTTCAAAGAAAATAATAGTTGATAAAAATGAAACAAATACCATTTCAAAAAACAGGTTTCTTTTCTAAAATAATGCATCATTATTTAGAAAAGAATAAGAGAATTACCCCTTTTTATGGTAATTTTCCTGATTTTAATGGGTTTGAAAAACAAATTAAAGACAAGCAAAAATCTGTTCAAACACAATCGAGAATTCTTTTAGTGGATGTCTTGAAAAAGCAATACAAGCAGATAGAATCATCTTTAAAAACTCAAAAAAACATTGAGTTGCTTCAAAATAAAAACACGTTCACAATTACTACGGGTCATCAATTAAACTTATTTACTGGTCCCTTGTATTTTTTGTATAAAATTATTTCTACCATTAATTTATGTGAAAAATTATCAGAAAAATTTCCCAATCAAAATTTTGTTCCTGTTTATTGGATGGCAACAGAAGATCATGATTTCGAAGAAATTAATTTCTTTAATTTTAAAGGAAACAAAATAAAATGGAATAGCAATCAAACAGGAGCCGTTGGTCGTTTTTCTACGGATGGGTTGCAGGAAGTTTTTGATGAGCTTTCTGATAAACTTGGCAACTCAAAAAATGCCAATGAGCTAAAACAATTATTTTCTGATGGATATATAAAACACGCTAATTTAACTGATGCCACTCGCTTTATTGCCAATCAATTATTCGGAAAATACGGTCTAATTATTTTAGATGCAGATGATGCGTCTTTAAAAAGAGAATTTGTTCCGTTTGTAAAAGAAGAGTTATTTACACAGGTTTCTCATAAAAAAGTATCAAAAACAATTACTGATTTTAGTAAAAATTATAAAGCACAAGTAAATCCAAGAGAAATTAATTTATTTTATTTGACTGATGGCTTGCGAGAACGTATTGTTTTAAAAGATGAAATTTATACAGTAAACAATACAGATATAAAGTGGAGTAAAAGTGAGATACGAAAAGAAGTCTGTAATTTTCCAGAAAGATTTTCGCCAAATGTAATTATGAGACCGTTGTACCAAGAAGTAATTTTACCAAACCTTTGTTATATTGGTGGAGGCGGAGAAATTGCTTATTGGCTAGAGTTGAAAGCGTTCTTTAAAGCTGTAAAGATTCCGTTTCCTATTTTATTATTGCGTAATTCTGTACAAATTATATCAGAAAAGCAGCAAAAAAAATTACAAAAATTAGATGTTTCTGTTGAAGAATTATTTTTAAAACAACCAGATTTAATTGCTAAAAAGGTGCTAGAAAAGGCACAAGTTTCTGTAGATTTTACAATGCAAAAACAGTTTTTGCAAACGCAATTCAATCAACTAAAAGAAGTAGCCAAACAAACAGACGTTTCTTTTATTGGCGCAGTAAATGCACAAGAAAAAAAGCAACTTAACGGTCTTGATAATCTTGAAAAACGTTTGTTAAGAGCAGAGAAAAGAAAACAATCTGAATTGGTAAACAACATTGTAAAACTGCAAAACAAATTATTGCCAAACCAGAGTTTAGAAGAGCGTCAGCGCAATTTTTCTGAATATTATTTAGAATACGGAGAGGGTTTTATTCAAATTTTAAAAGAAAACTTGAATCCGATACACTTAGAGTTTACGGTCGTTTTACTGTAAATAAGGATTGTTTTTTTGAGAGTATAAAATTAAAAAATATATTTTCCCTTGATTTTTTTTAGCCTAACTTAGCTGAACTAAAAATAGAGAAAATTAAAACGTTACATTATTTTTTTAGGCGTTATGAATACTTTTATAAATTTAAATCTAATTGAATAGAAACACATATCGATAATTTTATATTTGAATTAATAGATCTCTACTATGTATAAAAAAATAATTAAATACGTTCTTTCAATATTTTTAATTGTAGTCATTTATATTTCATTATCAATTTCTCAAATTCATTTTTTTAATTACTCCAATTTTGACCTTTCTAATGTTGATTTTAAGATTATTGCTCATCGTGGTGCAGCAGATATTGCACCAGGAAACACCTTGATTTCAATTAAAAAAGCTTTAGAAGTGAGCCCTGATCGAATTGAAATAGATATTCAGCAAACAAAAGATGAAAAACTTATCCTAATGCACGATATCTCATTAGATAGAACAACTAATGGTTCTGGATTAGTTAAAGATAAAACATTCTTAGAGATTTCAAATTTAGATGCTGGTTCATGGTTTTCAAAAGAATTTATTGGAGAAAAAATAGCAACCCTCGAAGAAGTAATAGAATTGATAGATGGAAAATGTGAGCTCACCATTGAAATAAAAAAGGGTAATGAATATTATCCTAACATTGTTAAAAATCTAGTCAACTTGATAGAAAAACACAATGCTGAAGATTGGTGTATCATTCATTCTTTCAACACCAAAGCTCTTAAAGATGTAAACGAAATAAATCCCAAAATAAAACTGCATAAATTATTAATCGGAAAAATAGCTTATGCACCATTATTTATAGGTGATGGGATTGAATTTTATAACATCAAAAATTACCCATACATATCAGAATATAGTATCAATTATAATTTTGCGAATAAGAGATTGATTAATTATTTACATAAAAATGGTAAAAAAATAAATGTTTGGACAGTTAATGATAGTATTGATTTAATTGATTTAATTGAATTCATTGCATTAGGTGTAGATGGAATAATTACAGATAATCCAAGTATTAATAAGAAATAAAGTACATAACTTTAAGTACTTAGTAGTATGCAAACTTAGTCTAAACTGAAAGTTTAATACTTTTTAACCCTCCACTAATC
Source organism: uncultured Flavobacteriaceae bacterium (assembly GCA_964655585.1). GTDB lineage: Bacteria > Bacteroidota > Bacteroidia > Flavobacteriales > Flavobacteriaceae > Polaribacter. The sequence continues at coordinate 9,885 of CAZZNK010000021.1, read as the reverse complement.
ATACAAAAACCATTCAAGCTCAATAATCCCATTAGTATTAGGTTTGCCCATTTTTATTGAGAGTATTTATTATAAGGTATTTAATAGTATTTACCTGTTTTTTTAAAGTAATTTTGATGTATGAAGACAAAAGAAGGTTTACATCCAAAGAACAAACATAAAGACGGATACGATTTTGAGAAAATGGTGCAGTCAAATTTGAAGTTGAAAGAGTTTGTATTTACAAATGAGTACGGAACTGAAACCATAGATTTTTCGAATCCGAAGGGAGTAAAAGAACTCAATAAAGCATTGTTGTTTTCTGAATATAAGATAACTACATGGAATTTTTCTGATGAAAATCTATGTCCGCCAATTCCAGGGCGAGTAGATTATATTCATCATTTAGCTGATTTAATTGGAGGTTCATCCGAAGAAAAAATAACAATTTTAGATATCGGTACTGGTGCAAGTTGCGTGTATCCGTTATTGGGAGTTTCTGAATATGATTGGAATTTTGTTGCCACAGACATTGATTTAGATTCACTTGATTCTGCACAAGATATTATAGATGATAATGGTTTTTCTGCAAAAATTGAATTGCGTCAGCAAGTTGATGAGCGTAATGTTTTAAAAGGAATTTTAGAAGATCAAGATTTATTTACAGCAACCATGTGTAATCCGCCATTTTATAAATCTGCCGAAGAAGCACAAGGAGCAAACCGAAGAAAAACTAGAAATTTAGGCAATAATGCTGTAAGAAATTTTGCAGGAAATAATAATGAACTCTGGTATGTTGGTGGAGAAAAAGCGTTTTTACATACTTATTTATATGAATCTTCTCAGTTTCCTAAAAGTAGCACATGGTTTACAAGTCTAGTTTCTAAAAAAGAAAATATTGAGAGTTTGCAAAAGTCTTCAGAGAAATTAAAAGCTAAAGAGTTTAAAGTTATTCCTATGAGTCAGGGAAATAAAGTAACTAGAATTGTTGCTTGGAGGTTTAATTAAAAACAATATCATTTATTTTATACTTTTTACAAATTAAATGTAAAATTATATAAACTAACATATGTACAAAAACCAAGCAAACAAAAGCGTACAATGGAACTCCTAAAATTTGATATGGCCAATAATACGTCCAAACTCCTAGATAAATTGTAATTACTTCACCGAAAGCAGGTAGAATTAAAGCTAAAATAATAGCTATTAATATTTTGTTTTTTTGAGTTTGATTTTTTAGAAGGGAAATTAATTTCCCTTCTAGTTTGTATAAATAATAAAAAGCAAGCATCCATGCATAAGGAAGCCAAAGAGGTAGTACTCTACTAACTTCATGATACTCCCAATAATCATTTTTAACTCCCCAACTTTCACCAATAAGACCACCAAAACCAGTAAGTAGCATCCCGATTAAGAAAATCCAATTTTTATTAGTTTTTGGTTTTATAACATAGCCATATAGTTTGTAAAGAATATATGAAAACAAAAGAATTGCTATAATTAAATCATGCTTTTTGAAATAACCAATTAAAGTTCCAGCAACAATTAATTTTAAAATAGCTTTAAAAATTTCTATTGAGAATTGTTTTTTATTTGTAATCATCTAAAATGTTTTCAAGACTAAAATAGTATTATTAATAAAGCCGAAGCAAATTGCTTCGGCTTTTTTTTGTTCGTCTAATTTGAAAATTCTTACAAATGAATCACTTCATCATACGCATCAGCAACAGCTTCCATAACGGCTTCGCTCATTGTTGGGTGTGGGTGAATTGTCTTTAAAACTTCGTGGCCAGTTGTTTCTAGTTTACGTCCTAAAACAGCTTCAGCAATCATATCGGTAACACCAGCACCAATCATATGGCAACCTAACCATTCGCCGTATTTTGCATCAAAAATTACTTTTACAAAACCATCTGTAGTTCCTGCTGCAGTTGCTTTTCCTGAAGCAGAAAACGGAAATTTTCCTACTTTTAATTCGTATCCTTTTTCTTTGGCTTGTTCTTCGGTCATTCCTACAGAAGCAATTTCTGGAGTTGCATAAGTACAACCAGGAATGTTTCCATAATCAATAGGTTCTGTATGCAAACCTGCTAATTTTTCAACACAAGTAATTCCTTCGGCAGAAGCAACGTGTGCCAATGCTGGTCCAGGAACTACATCTCCAATCGCAAAATACCCAGGAATATTTGTTTGGTAATAATCGTTTACCAATATTTTATCTCTATCGGTTACAATACCAACATCTTCTAAACCAATGTTTTCAATATTTGTTTTAATTCCTACGGCAGATAATAATATATCTGCTTCTAAAGTAACTTCTCCTTTCTTCGTTTTTACGATGGCTTTTACTCCATCACCAGAAACATCTACGGATTCTACGGATGAGTTGGTCATCACTTTAATTCCCGATTTTTTTAGAGAGCGTTCAAATTGTTTCGACACATCTTTATCTTCTACAGGCACAATTCTTGGTAAAAATTCTACAATGGTAACTTCTGTTCCCATGGAGTTGTAAAAATGACCAAATTCAACACCAATAGCTCCAGAACCTACAACTATCATAGATTTTGGTTGTGTTGGTAATGTCATTGCTTCTCTATAACCGATTACTTTTTTACCATCTTGAGGTAAATTTGGTAGTTCTCTAGAACGAGCACCAGTAGCAATAATAATGTTATCTGCACTGTATTCTGTAACGTTTCCTTCGGTATCAGTTACGTCTACTTTCTTGCCTGTTTTTATTTTTCCAAAGCCATCAATAATGTCAATTTTATTCTTTTTCATTAAAAACTGAACACCTTTACTCATTCCTTCGGCAACATTTCTACTACGTTTTATTACCGCTTCAAAATCTTTATCAATTGCTTCAGCTTTTAATCCGTAGGCATCTACATGTTTTAAATAATCGTACACTTGAGCCGATTTTAATAAAGCTTTTGTAGGGATACATCCCCAGTTTAAGCAAATTCCACCTAAGTTTTCTTTTTCTACTACGGCAGTTTTAAACCCTAATTGAGAGGCTCTAATTGCAGTAACGTAACCGCCTGGGCCACTTCCGATAATAATGATGTCGTATTTCATAATAAATTTGTTTATGCGTTGAGTTGTTTATTTGTGTAATTGTGTCTCGACTGCGCTCAGACACAGTTTTGTACTATTAGTCTAAATTAGGTGATTGAGCGTAGTCGAAATCACATTCTCTCAGGAACTTGAATTCCTAATAAATTAAAAGCCGATTTTATAGTGTCAGCAACCTTTTTTGCCAATTGCACTCTAAATATTTTTTTATCTTGATTTTCTTCTCCCAAAATAGATACATTTTGATAAAAAGAATTGAACTCTTTTACCAAATCGTAGGTGTAATTTGCAATTACTGCAGGCGAATAATTTTTTGCTGCCTGTTGTATAATTTCTGGATATAATTCTAATTGTTTGATCAATTCTTTTTCCTTTGGATGCAGCTCTATCGAAACTTTTTTAGAGATATCAAAAGAAGCTTTTCTTAAAATTGACTGAATCCTAGCATATGTATATTGTATAAAAGGACCTGTATTTCCTTGAAAATCTACCGATGCTTCCGGGTCGAATAAAATACGTTTTTTAGGATCTACTTTTAAAATAAAATATTTTAAAGCTCCCAATCCAATCATTTTATAAAGTTCTTCTTTTTCTTCGGATGAATAGCCTTCTAGTTTTCCTAATTCTTGCGAAATTGTTCTGGCAGTATTGGTCATTTCATTCATTAAATCATCCGCATCAACTACTGTTCCTTCTCTAGATTTCATTTTTCCACCATTAGGTAAATCTACCATTCCGTAGCTTAAATGATACAATTGATCTGCCCAAGAATAGCCTAATTTTTTTAAGATTAAAAATAATACTTTAAAATGATAATCTTGTTCGTTACCAACAGTATAAACCATACCGCCAACATCTGTAAAATCTTTAGCACGTTGTATGGCTGTACCGATATCTTGCGTCATATATACTGCTGTTCCGTCAGAACGTAAAACTATTTTTTCATCCAAACCGTCTGCTGTTAAGTCGCACCAAACAGAACCATCTTCTTTTTTATAGAACACTCCTTTTTTAATGCCGTCTGCAACTACATCTTTTCCTAATAAATAGGTGTTACTTTCGTAATAAAGCGTGTCAAAATCTACGCCTAAATTTTTATAAGTAACCTCAAAACCTTTGTATACCCAAGCGTTCATTTCTTTCCAAAGTGCAACAACTTCTTTATCTCCAGCTTCCCATTTTTGCAGCATTTGTTGTGCTTCGAGTAGAAGTGGAGCTTGTTTTTTTGCGTCTTCTTCCGTTTTTCCTTCGGATATAAGCTGCGCAATTTCTTTTTTATACTCTTGGTCGAATTTTACATAATAATTACCAACCAATTTGTCGCCTTTTAAACCTGTGGATGCTGGAGTTTCTCCATTTCCAAATTTCTCCCAAGCCAACATAGATTTGCAAATATGAATTCCTCGATCGTTTATAATTTGCGTTTTATATACTTTTTTTCCTGATGCTTTGATAATTTCTGCAACAGAGTATCCTAATAAATTATTACGAACATGCCCTAAGTGTAATGGTTTATTAGTATTTGGTGATGAATATTCAATCATTATCGATTTTTCATCCGCCGTAGGCGATACAAATCCGTAAGAAGTATCAGCAAGAATTGTATTAAAAGAATTACTGTAAAAAGCATTGTCAATTACTAAATTTAAAAAACCTTTTACAACGTTAAATCGAATAATTTCAGTAATATTTTTAACTAAATAATTACCTAAATCTTCAGCAATTTGTGCAGGGTTTCCTTTCTTATAGCGCAACATAGGGAATACAACTACGGTAATGTCACCTTCAAAATTTTTACGGGTTGCTTGAAACTCTACCGTAGGTAATTCAGTATTAAACAAAGTTAAAAATCCTTTTTTTATCTGTGTTTCTATGTTGTTTTGAATGTTCATTTCTGTATTAAAAATTGAAATACAAAATTACATATTTTATTTCATTTTTTCTTCCAAATTTTAAAGATGAAAATTAAAAGGATTCTTCTTGTTAATAAGCTTATTTTTGCACTGTATGAAAGATATGAGCAAACGTTTAGCCGAATTGCCAAAATTGGCAGAAGAAGCAAAAAAGGAAAGCAAAAAATATTTTGCAAACTTAAAAAGAAGAACACCAAAAAATTTAGATGTTGTAATACAAGAATTACACGATGCTGAGTTTAAAAAAACAGATTGTTTAGCTTGCGGAAATTGCTGTAAAACAACAAGCCCTATTTTTACTGAAAAAGATATAGAGCGTATTTCTAAGCATTTGAAAATGAAAGTAGTTGATTTTGAAAGTCAATATTTAGAGCGTGATTCGGATGATTTTATGGTGTTAAAATCAGCTCCTTGTACTTTTTTTGATGATTCAGACAATTCTTGCTTTATTTATGATGTTCGCCCAAAAGCATGTTCAGAGTATCCACACACAAATAGAAAAAAGTTTGTTCAGATTACAGAATTAACACTTCATAATACAGAGATTTGTCCTGCAGCATATAATATTGTTGAAGCGTTAAAAAAGAAATTACCGCTGCGTTCTAATAAAAAAGTGAGAAGGAGTTAAGTTTATTTTTCTGTATTTTAGCAAAAAATATTTTCAATTTGGAAACAATTATAAACTATTTCAATACCATTCCGTCTTTACATAGAGGTTTAATTCTTGTAGGAGGAATTACTTTTTTTTGGCTTTTAGAAGGCGCAATTCCGTTATTTAAATTCGATTATAAAAAATGGAAACACGCGTTCCCCAATTTATTTTTTACTTTAACAACTATTATTATCAATTTTTCATTGGCTTTTTTATTGTTAAATTCTGCCGATTGGGTGCAAGAAAATAACTTCGGAATTATAAACTGGTTGCCTGAAATGCCTTTATGGCTATATGTGTTGCTCGGAGTTGTATTATTAGATTTTTTCGGAGCTTATTTAGCACATTTTGTAGAACATAAAGTAAAGGTTTTATGGATGATTCATTTGGTACATCACACAGATCATAAGGTAGATACTACAACGGCAAATAGGCACCATCCATTAGAAAGTATTATTCGGTTTTCGTTTACTCTATTTGGTGTTTTTATGGTAGGTACGCCTATAGGAATAGTGATGTTGTATCAATCAGTATCATTAGTTGCAACCCAGTTTACGCATGCAAATATTAAGATCTCTAAACCGCTAGATAAATTATTAAGTTATATAATTATTTCACCGGATATGCATAAAATTCATCATCATCATATGTTACCATATACTGACTCTAATTACGGGAATGTTTTCTCTATTTGGGATCGGATCTTTGGAACGTATTCATATTTAGAGCGAGAAAAAATTGTGTACGGAGTTGACACTTTTCCTAATGAAAAAATAAATTCTGATTTGGTTGAATTACTAAAACAACCTTTTAAAGGGTATCGAAAACCTACAAATGTAGATTGAGGGTTTAATTATAAATTAAATATTTCTCCCTTATTATTTTAAAAGATTTTAAATCTTTTTGCCAAGTTTTTCTAATTTCTTTTTCTGATAAACCTTGCTCAATTTGTTGTTGAAGTTTTGTGTTTCCTGCATGTATAGTAAAAGTTTTTCCAAAGAATTTTTCTGTTTTTGGAGTTTTTTGATAAGCATCAATTAGCCATTTTAAGTTAAGAGAGTTTAATTTTTCTGTATTGCTTAAATCTATACCATAACAAAGTTTACTTTTATGTTTTGGATATTTAGAACCAAAATTAGGTTTTGGAGTATAGCTAAAATTACTTTTTGGAAAAAATGGTGCTCCATATCTTTGAAATTGAAATTCTGTTCCTCTGCCAGCATTAATAATTGTTCCTTCAAAAAAACCTAAACTAGGGTACAAGTTTATAGATTTATCATTTGGTAAATTTGGGGAAGGTCTTAAGGTTAAACTGTATTCTGAATTATGTGTGTAATTTTCTAATGGAATTACTGTTAAATTACATTTAATTCCATTTTTGAGCCAATTTTCTCCGTTAATCATTTGTCCATATTCACCAATTGTCATTCCATAGACTACGGGTACTTTGTGCATTCCTACAAAACTTTTGTGTTCCATTTCCAATACAGGGCCATCAATATAATGACCATTTGGGTTGGGTCTGTCAAGAATTATCACTTGGATACCAAGTTCAGCACAAGCCTCCATTACATAATGTAATGTAGAAATATAAGTGTAAAAACGAGCGCCAACATCTTGAATATCAAAAACTACCACATCTATATTTTTTAATTGAGTTGCTGATGGTTTTTTATTTTTTCCATATAGAGAAATAATGGGTAGCCCTGTTTTGGTATCAAAACCATCTTTTATAATTTCGCTAGCATCAGCTTTTCCTCTAAAACCGTGTTCTGGCGCAAAAACTTTTACAATATTTATTTTTAAAGAAAGCAAACTGTCTACCAAGTGAATATTTTTCTTTCCTAAAACAGAAGTCTGATTTGCTACTATGGCAACTCTTTTTCCTTTTAGTAACGAAAGGTATAAATCTGTTCTGTCAGCACCTGTTTTTATAGAAAACACTTGTTGTTCAACTTTTTTTTCGCTTTTTTTCTGATGTTGTGCACAAGAAATCAGATGAAAATTCATCAACAAAAACAAGAATAAATATGTACTTTTGAGCATATTAAATTTTAGTATCAATTTGAATTTCGAGTTATTTATTGCCAAACGAATTATCGCTGGCAAAGAGCATAAAAATAGTATATCCTCTCCAATAATAAAAATTGCAATCACAGCAATTTCTTTGGGGATGATTATTATGCTAATTTCTGTAGCGACAAGCACTGGTTTACAACGTAAAATCCGGGATAAAATTGCGGGTTTTAAAGGGCATATTCAAATTACAAATTACGATAATAATAACTCTGAATTTTCTGCAGTCCCTATTGATAAAAATCAAGAATTTTATCCAAAATTCACCAATATTAAAGGAATTAAAAACGTACAAATTTTTGCTAATAAAGGTGGAATTATAAGGACTCCAACCGATTTTGAGGGATTTATTTTTAAAGGAGTATCTACTGATTACGATTGGAGTTTTTTTAAAGAATATTTACAAGAGGGTAGATTGCCCAACTTTAATCAACAAAGAAATAGAGAAGTTTTACTTTCTAAAACATTGCTAAATCGTTTAAATTTAAAACTAAATGATACCATACAAGCTTGGTATAGTGCGGAGAATAGCCGTATTAAATTTAAATTAAAAAAAATATTTATTGTAGGGGTTTATGATACTGGTTTTGAGCAGTTTGATAAGAATGTAGTGATTGGAGATATTAGAGAAGTTCAGAAAATAAACAAATGGAAAGACAATCAAATTGGTGGTTTTGAGGTGATTATTGATGATTTTGATCAATTACAAAAAAAAGGAAATGAAATTTATGGTGATATTGGAGCGACTTTAAATAGTAGAACGATTATTGATGGGTATCCTGCTATTTTCGAATGGATACATCTATTTGATAATAATGTGTGGTTTATCATTGCTATTATGATTTTAATTTCGGGGATAAATATGATAACCCCTTTGTTGGTACTTATTTTAGAGCGTGTGCAAATGGTAGGGATTTTAAAAGCATTTGGAAGTACTAATTGGAGTATTAGAAAAATATTTTTGTACAATGCTGCCTACTTAATTTTAAAAGGATTGTTTTGGGGCAACCTTATTGGGCTGAGTTTGTTGTTTGTACAAAAGTACTTTAAAGTTATTTCCTTAGATCCTGAAACGTATTATGTCTCAACAGTACCTGTACATATTGATTTTTTAGCAGTTCTCTTGTTAAACTTAGGAACTCTTCTTTTATGTTTTTTAATGCTGATAATTCCATCAATAATTATCACAAAAATACAACCTTCAAAATCCATCAGGTTTTCATAAATTTGTAATCTAAATTTTAAGAAATGAAGTACGCAAAAAATATATTAGAAACTATTGGTAACACACCTTTAGTGCAATTAAACTCGGTAACAAAAGAAATTGATGCTTTGGTATTGGCAAAAGTAGAAACTTTTAATCCAGGTAATTCTGTAAAAGATAGAATGGCTTTAAAAATGATTGAAGATGCTGAAGCTGATGGCAGCTTAAAACCAGGAGGAACTATTATTGAAGGAACCTCTGGGAATACAGGTATGGGTTTAGCGTTGGCAGCAATTATAAAAGGCTATAAGTGTATTTTTGTGATTTCTGACAAACAATCAAAAGAAAAAATGGATATTTTGCGTGCCGTTGGTGCAGAAGTAATAGTGTGTCCTACAAATGTAGAGCCAGAAGATCCACGTTCTTATTATTCGGTTTCTAAACGTTTGGGGGCAGAAACACCTAATTCTTGGTATGTAAATCAGTACGATAATCCGTCTAACGCATTGGCTCATTATGAGCAAACAGCACCAGAAATATGGGAACAAACCGATGGTAAAATTACGCATCTTGTAGTTGGAGTAGGTACTGGAGGAACAATTTCGGGTATCGGAAAATATTTAAAAGAAAAGAACCCAAATATTAAAATTTGGGGAATTGATACCTACGGTTCTGTGTTTAAAAAATACCATGAAACAGGTGTTTTTGATGAGAATGAAATTTATCCGTACATCACCGAAGGAATTGGAGAAGATATTTTACCTAAAAATGTAGATTTTTCTGTGATTGATGGTTTTGAAAAAGTAACGGATAAAGATGGTGCTATTTATACACAGAAATTGGCTTTAGAAGAAGGGCTTTTTATGGGTAATTCTGCTGGGTCTGCTGTTAAAGGTTTATTGCAATTAAAACATCATTTCAAAAAAGATGATGTAGTTGTAGTTTTATTTCACGATCATGGTACCAGATATGTTGGAAAAATG
>CAZZNK010000020.1:0-29942 GCA_964655585.1 uncultured Flavobacteriaceae bacterium | reverse complement strand
TTTTGCAAGTTCATGAGAAATGATTGAAATAAAAACAATTCCAAATAATAATGCTAATTATAAAAACTTCTACTTTGAAACCGAACTAAGTAACTTAGATAAACTTTTTAATATTGTTTCTAATGGCTTCAGAATTACAAGTACAATGTATCTTTTCTCTAAAATTGATGATAATTTAGAAACCGAACTAAGCCTTAAAGCAATAAAAGATGCTAAACGAAAAGCAAAAGCAATTTGTGGCAGTATAGATAAAAAAGTTGGTAAAATCTTAAATATTGAAATAAAAGAAGGTGATTTTTTGACGAAAAAAAAGGAAAATAAAGAAAATAGTTATATTAAAACTTACAAAGTTACAATAACCTTTAAATTAGTTGACTAATGAAAGTTGTGTCCTTTTTAATATTAGTTTTAATAATTCAATTTTCAAATGCTCAATCTATTACACTTCGAGTATTAGGAAAAGCAACTTATGTTGAATATGCGAAAACAAATGGTGTAATTATTTCTTTTAATGAAAAGGAATTAAAAGGTAAAAAGACAAAATTATTAGATACAATTTTGTCTTTGGGAATTGAAAATAAGCTAATTCCTTTTTCAAAAAAAAAAACACGAAATAGATTTAAATTTCGCCTTGAAGAAAATAACCTAAAAGCATTTGACAATCTTTTAGTTATATGCAGTGATTTAGGAATTAAAATTGATAAAATATATTATAAAATTCCTGAACATAAATTTAAAAATGAAGATCAAAACGCAATTTTAGCCATAAATAATGCTACATCACAAGCAAAAATAATTGCTAATAATTTACATTACAAAATAGTAAAAATACTGAATATTGATGACGACACAACGTATGCTGATCCAATTTATGACAAAATAGATATTGAAAGTCAAAGGGGAAAAATGCTCGTAAGATTATTACAATTACTTGGAAACAGAAATTATCTAAAAGAAACAGAAAGCAGAAATCCTATTCGGGAAGGTGGATATAACATTTGGGTAACTTATAAATTGAAATCGATATAAAGGTGCAATTACTAAAAAAGAAAAAGAACTTTTAAACGCTCAAGGCTTCAGATATTAAACGTTACATATGACACAGATAAAACACAAAGAAAGAACAAGAGCGCAAGAATCTACAAATGCCATAGAAAAATTATACATTTCTATGCGACACTTATTTAGTCGTGGATTTTACAAACCTATGGGAGTTTCTGGAGAGACTTTAAGGGAATCTCTATTATTATTGCGCCCAGAAATTTACGGCTCTATTGGAGAAGATAAGGTAGAACTAAACGGATTAATTTACATTATAGAGCGCCTTCCTGAAGGAATAGAAGAATGTAGATTTATCAATTTAACTGCAGATGAAGGGTATAAAAACTCTCATTTTAAAACGATTATTCCTCCCAAAAGAAGACGTAATTGTTACAGGATAGACAAAGATCAAATGAATATTGAGATTACCAGAGGAAGATCTGAAATCTACGATATATTAACACATCTTACTTTTTTATTCATAGAATCGCATAAAATTAAAGACAAAGTTTTAATTAATGATGGCGAAGATTGTTTGAGAGAATGGAAGAATTTAGAAGAGATTGTACTAAACAACAAACAAATTTCTGAAGATGATAGAGAAGTTGCCATCGTACATTTAGGAACTATTTTAGGTAGAACTTACCAAGAAGTAACTGCCATTTATAAAACGTTTTCTACGGATGAAAATCCCGATCGTTTTTTTCAATTAATATATTGGCTAGGACATTTAGCCATTAATGAAGCAATAGATAATAAAAAAAGAGTTATTACATTTAGTGCCACCTTGAGCGAAGAAATTGGGCATCATATTTATGGAGAAATTTGGGCAAACAACATTAAAAAAACACTACAAGAAAATAATTTATTAGAAAGACCTTTACACATAATTAGCGCAAATATGCACAGTGTTTTAAATACTATTTATGCTAATAGCGCATTGCCAGAAGAAGCAAAAGACAGTAAAGATTTCAAACTTTTTGAGTTATTAAGTAGTAGTAATAGCAAGCCATTGCAAAAAGCAGTAAAAAATTATGCTTCTAAAAATGGGTTAATTTATTTAAAAGACAACTCAGGAACCAATATCAATGTTCAAATTATTGATACCAATAAAATAAAAGGTAACTATTCACCGTTAAAAAGCAATAATGAAGTAAATCCTGTACTTATTGTAATGGATTATGCTTTTGGAGAGCAAGCTTATGAAACGATGGACGAACTGTTAAAACCTTATAAAACCGCTGATAAAAACACGCATCTTGATGTAAAATCAGTTTCTATTATGGGGAAAGCAGGGATTTTAAAAGGCGGAAAAGGAGATATTATGATTCCGTCTGCACATATTTTTGAAGGAACCGCAGATAATTACCCTTTTGAAAACCAATTATCTAAAGAAGATTTAGAAGGATTTGGAGTAGCCGCTTTTGACGGAACAATGGTCTCTGTTTTAGGAACATCTTTACAAAATAAAGATTTGCTAAAGTTTTTTCACAATTCTACTTGGAATGTTATCGGGTTAGAAATGGAGGGAGCGCATTACCAGAAAGCCATACAATCTGCTTCAAAAATTAGAGGAAATATTTCTGACAATGTACAAGTCCGTTATGCATATTACGCATCAGACAATCCTTTAAAAACAGGAGCAACATTGGCGTCAGGAGGTTTAGGAATGAGCGGAGTAACACCCACTTACGCCATTACTCAAAAAATATTAGAGCAAATTTTTAATAGTTAAGAAAGCTATTTTTAACACAACCAAACTATGTCAACAAGTCAGAAAAATAACGAAGAAGAAATTGAATTAGGCTCTTTGTTTGTAATTATCGGTAAAGGTTTTTCTAACCTTTACAGTTTTATTGGTAAAATTTTTAAAAGTATTTTTCATTTTCTAATTACCATTCTGTTATTTATAAAAGGAAACATAGTAAAGTTATTCATTGCTGCAATTCTTGGAGGAATAATAGGATCCTTTCTAGAATTTAAAAAAGAGATTCGCTATGGTGCAGATTTAACGGTACAACCAAATTTTGAAAGCACAAGACAATTATACAATAATGTTAGTTTTTACAACGATTTAGTCAAACAAAAAGATACTCTTTTACTTGCAAAAACATTCAACATTACAAAAAGTGAAGCCGCTTCTTTAAAAAAATTCGAAGTAATTCCTATAAAAACAGAAAACGATATTTTAACTTCTTATGACGATCTTATTTCATCTGTTGATACACTAACCGTAAAAAGTTATTCGTTCGATAAATTTAAAAATGCTTTTACACAATTTGATTATAAGACACATAAAATAAGTGTACAATCTACAAAGAATACTATTTTTTCTAAGTTAGATGCTATTATTATATCCTCGATTACACAAAATAGTTATTTCAATAAAATGAAAGAACTAACCAATGAAAATTTAAATAGAACAGATTTGCTATTTCGTAAAAATTTAGTTCAAATAGACACTTTGATAAACGCATATAAAAACGTGATGTTAAAAGAAGCTGAAAAGCAATCTAATGGAACAAATATTGATTTAGGAGGGACACAAAAAAAAGCCAAAGAATTAGAAATTTTCGAAACTACACGAAGAATAAATAAAGATTTAAAAAAGATTAGTGAAGATAAAGCAGAAAAATCTGAAGTAGTAAATGTGATTTCTAATTTTCAATCCGTTGGATATGAAATTAAAGGAATAGAAAAAAATTATATTTTTTTATTAGCAGCTTTATTTTCCTTAGTAATGGTATTATTTTTATTACTAAAACAATTAAACACCTATTTAGAAAACTATAAAAAATAACTGAAAATGGAAACTATTTTAGTTACAGGAGGCGCTGGTTTTATCGGAGCTAATTTTATTCCTTATTTCTTAGAAAAAAACACCAAAACTCAAGTAGTAAATGTAGATGTACTAACCTATGCCGGAGATTTAAAAAATCTAACCGAAATAGAACATAACCCAAGATACATTTTTGAAAAAGGAGATATTTGTGATAAAGCTTTTATAAAAAATCTCTTTAAAAAATATGATTTCAAAGGCGTTATTCATTTTGCAGCAGAATCTCATGTAGATAATTCTATTACAAACCCAGACGCCTTTATACAAACTAATATTTTCGGAACATTTAATTTATTAGACATTGCCAAAACCCATTGGATGGATGCTCCAAACCAATACAAAACAGCATATAAAAACTGTAGATTTCATCATATTTCTACGGATGAAGTGTACGGAACTTTAGGAGAAACAGGTTTGTTTACAGAAGCCACTTCGTATGCGCCAAATAGTCCATATAGTGCCTCAAAGGCCTCTTCAGATTTTTTAGTGCGAAGTTATTTTCACACCTACGGAATGAATGTTGTTACTACAAACTGCTCTAACAATTACGGACCAAAACAACACGATGAAAAACTGATTCCAACCATTATCAGAAAAGCAATTTCAGGAGAAAATATTCCTATTTATGGAGATGGAAAAAATATTAGAGATTGGTTATATGTGTTAGATCATTGCAAAGGAATTGAATTGGTCTATAAAACAGGTAAAACAGCCGAAACTTATAATATTGGAGGTAAAAACGAACGAAATAATTTATACATCGCCAATGTTATTTGTGAGTTACTAGATGAAATTCATCCGAAGAAAAACACTTATAAAGAACAAATTAGTTTTGTAAAAGACAGACCAGGACACGATTTTAGATATGCCATTGATGCTACTAAAATAGAAAATGAATTAGGCTGGAAAGCCGATGAAAATTTTGAAACAGGAATCAGAAAAACTATTGAGTGGTATTTAAATAAGTACGTCATTACGAGGGAAGAATGACCGAAGTAATCTTTTTCTATAAAAAAAACAGATTGCTTCATTTTATTCGCAATGACAAATAACATGTCATTACAAGGGAAGAATGACTGAAGTAATCTTAATAATAAAAAAGAAATGTCAGTTCGAGTGAATTTTTCGATTGAAATGAGAAAAATTAGTACCGAGAACACTATCACGAACAAAAAACAGTTTTAAGTAAACGAATAAACAATTTTCAATGAAAGGAATTATTTTAGCAGGAGGCTCAGGCACACGTTTGCACCCACTTACTTTAGCCGTAAGTAAGCAGTTAATGCCAGTATATGACAAACCGATGATTTATTATCCGATTTCTGTATTATTATTAGCTGGAATTAACGAGATTTTAATCATTTCTACACCACACGACATTCCTCTTTTTGAACGATTATTAGGCGATGGAAAAAAATTAGGATGTACATTTAAATACGCTGTACAAAAAAATCCGAATGGGTTAGCAGAAGCATTTATTATCGGAGAAAAATTTATTGGAAACGATAAAGTTGCACTTATTTTAGGTGATAATATTTTCTACGGATCAGGATTACCAGAACTATTACAAGCAAACAACAATCCTGATGGCGGAATTATATATGCATATCAAGTTTCTGATCCAGAGCGCTACGGAGTTGTTGATTTTGACGAAAATGGAAACGCTATTTCTATTGATGAAAAGCCCGAAAATCCAAAATCTAATTTTGCAGTTCCTGGTATTTATTTTTACGATAATGATGTGGTAGAAATTGCTAAAAATATGAAACCTAGTAAACGTGGTGAACTAGAAATAACAGATGTAAATAAAGAATATTTACGCAGAAATAAATTAAAAGTAAGCATTTTAAGTAGAGGTACTGCATGGTTAGATACAGGTACATTTAACTCATTAATGCAAGCAAGTCAATTTGTACAAGTTATTGAAGAAAGACAAGGTTTAAAAGTAGGCGCTATTGAAGAAGCTGCCTATAGAAGCGGGTTTATCACTAAAGAACAATTACACAAATTAGCAAAACCTCTTTTAAAAAGCGGCTACGGAAATTATTTAATGGATATTTAAGTGAAGGTTACAGAAACAACATTACAAGGATGCTTTATAATTGAACCTACTATTTTTGATGATGGGCGAGGTGTGTTTTTTGAGAGTTTTAATCAACAAAAATTCAACCAAAAAACAGGTATTGAAGTTGATTTTGTACAAGACAATCAATCTGTGTCACAAAAAGGTGTTTTACGAGGGTTACATTTTCAAAAAAACGAATTTTCTCAAGCCAAACTAGTAAGAGTCATCAAAGGAAAAGTGTTAGATATTGTGTTAGATTTACGGAAAAATTCCAAAACTTTTGGTAAAATATTTTCATCTATTTTATCTGAAGAAAACAATAAACAAGTGTTTATTCCTAGAGGGTTTGCACACGGATTTGTGGCATTAGAAAACGAAACTATTTTTGCATACAAATGCGACAATTATTACAACAAAGAATCCGAAGGAGGTATTATCTATAACGATGCTGATTTACAAATAGATTGGATACTTTCTGAAGACGAAATTATATTATCTAAAAAAGACAAAGTATTACCTAGTTTTAAAGAATATCAACAAAAATGAAAAAAAAATACGATTTTTTAATTGTTGGCGCAGGATTATTCGGTTCGGTATTCGCACACGAAATGACCAAAAAAGGAAAGAAATGTTTGGTGATTGATAAACGAAATCATTTAGGTGGAAATGTATATTGCGAAAATATTGAAGGAATTAATGTACACAAATATGGTGCTCATATCTTTCACACCAATGATAAAAAAATCTGGGATTATGTAAATTCATTTGTAGAATTTAACAGATATACCAACTCGCCTATGGCAAATTACAAAGGAAGTTTGTATAATTTACCTTTTAATATGAATACGTTTTATCAACTTTGGGGTGTAAAAACTCCTTTAGAAGCCAAAGCGAAGATTAAAGAACAAGTAGATAAATTAAACATCAAAAACCCTAAAAACTTAGAAGAACAAGCGCTTTCTTTGGTGGGAACAGATATCTATGAGAAATTAATAAAAGGCTATACTGAAAAACAATGGGGAAGAAAAGCAACGGAATTACCTGCCTTTATTATTAAAAGATTACCTGTTCGTTTTACTTTTGATAATAATTATTTTAATGATGTGTATCAAGGAATTCCCATTGGCGGCTATAATAAACTAATAGAAGGTTTGCTAAATGGCGTAGAAACTAAAACTGGTATCGATTTTTTTAAAGAAAAAAAATCTTTAACAGCATTGGCAAAAACAGTTGTTTTTACAGGTAAAATTGACACCTATTTTGATTATAAATTTGGCAAATTAGCCTACAGAAGTTTAGAATTTCAACACGAAACCATAAATACAGAAAATTACCAAGGAAATGCGGTGGTTAATTATACGGAAACTAAAATTCCGTTTACAAGAATTATTGAACACAAACATTTTGAATTTGGAAAACAGAAAAAAACGGTAGTTACCAAAGAATATCCAAAGGAATGGAAACAAGGTGATGAACCTTATTATCCTGTAAATGATGATGAGAATTCAAAAATGTATCAACAGTATAAAAAATTGGCAGAGAAAACCACAAATGTTATTTTTGGAGGTAGATTGGCAGAGTATAAATATTATGATATGCATCAAGTTATTGCTTCTGCATTATCTAGAGTAAAAAATATAGATTAGAATGAAAAAAATTGCATTAATAACAGGAATTACAGGACAAGACGGTTCTTATTTAGCAGAATTATTATTAGAAAAAGGATATATAGTTCACGGTATAAAACGACGTGCTTCTAGTTTTAATACGCAACGAATAGATCATTTATATCAAGATCCTCATATTGAAAATAGAAACTTGATTTTGCATTATGGCGATATGTCTGATAGTACAAATTTGATAAGAATTATACAAGAAGTACAACCAGATGAAATATATAATTTAGCAGCAATGAGTCATGTTCATGTATCTTTTGATATGCCTGAATATGTAGCCAATGTAGACGGAATAGGGACTTTACGATTGTTAGAAGCTATTCGGATTTTAAGTTTAGAGAAAAAAACGAAGATTTACCAAGCATCAACATCAGAGTTGTATGGAAAAGTGCAAGAAGTTCCACAAACGGAAACAACGCCTTTTTATCCTAGAAGTCCGTATGCTGTAGCAAAAATGTACGCCTATTGGATTACCGTAAATTATAGAGAAGCGTATAATTTATTTGCGTGTAATGGAATTTTATTTAACCACGAATCTCCTGTAAGAGGAGAAACGTTTGTAACAAGAAAAATTACTAGAGCAGTTTCTAAAATAGCATTGGGTTTACAAGAAAAAGTATATTTGGGTAACTTAGATGCTAAAAGAGATTGGGGACACGCCAAAGATTATGTGCGTATGATGTGGATGATTTTACAAGCAGAACAACCAGAAGATTGGGTGATTTCTACAGGAAAAACAACCTCGGTAAGAGATTTTGTAAGAATGGCATTTGCGCAAATAGGTGTTGAATTAGAGTTTAAAGGAAAAGGTAAAGAAGAAATAGGAATTATTGTATCTTCTAGTAACGAGGAGTATAAACTAAAAATAGGAAAAGAAGTTGTATGTGTAGATGCACATTATTTTAGACCTACAGAAGTAGATTTGTTAATTGGAGACGCTAGCAAAGCAAAAAATAAATTAGGATGGACCCCAGAACTTTCATTAGATGAGTTAATTAAGGAAATGATGGATACTGATATTAAATTAATGCAAAAAGAATTGTATTTAAAAGAAGGCGGGCACGTTACTATAAATAATCATGAATAAAGAAGCAAAAATATATATTGCGGGTCATAGAGGGTTGGTTGGAAGTGCTATTTTGAAAAATTTAAAGCAAAAAGGCTATCAAAATATCATTACCAGAACTCATAAAGAGTTAGATTTAATGAATCAGCAAGCTACTGCCGACTTTTTTGAGCAAGAAAAACCAGAGTACGTTTTTTTGGCGGCGGCAAAAGTGGGAGGAATTGTTGCAAACAATACCTATAGAGCTGATTTTATTTATCAGAATTTGGTGATTCAGAACAATGTGATTCATCAAAGTTATGTACACCGAGTACAGAAATTACTGTTTTTAGGAAGTACTTGTATTTATCCTAAAAATGCACCACAACCTTTAAAAGAAGATTCACTTTTAACCGATGTATTAGAATATACAAATGAACCTTATGCGATTGCAAAAATTGCAGGCATCAAACTCTGTGAGAGTTATAATTTACAATATGGCACTAATTTTATATCGGTAATGCCTACTAATCTGTATGGTCCGAATGATAATTTCGATTTAGAAAAATCACATGTATTACCTGCGTTGGTTCGTAAAATTCATTTGGCAAAAGCCTTAGATAATAATAATTGGGAAGCGATACAAAAAGATTTAAACAGATTGCCTATTGAGGGTGTTGACGGCAATCAATCAAAAGAAAGTATTGTAAATATCTTATCTAAGTACAATATTTCACCTTCTGAAGTAGAAATTTGGGGTTCTGGAAAACCACAAAGAGAATTTTTATGGTCTGAAGACATGGCAGATGCCTGTATACACGTTATGGAACGTGTAGATTTTAAAGACCTATTAAACTCTCCTCTTCGGGGAGATGCAGAAAGTAAAGGGAAAGAAATTAGAAATACACATATCAACTTAGGTACAGGGAAAGAAGTTACGATAAAAGAATTGGCAACAATTATTAAAAAAACCATTGGTTACCAAGGGAATTTGGTGTTTAATACGCAAAAACCAGATGGCACTATGCGTAAAGTAACCGATGTAAGTAAGTTACACAACTTAGGATGGAAACATACGGTTGAGTTAGGGGATGGAATTAAGAGAATGTATGCGTGGTATTTGAAGTAGCTAAATAAATTTTGGATAGAAAAAAAATCATAAAAAAAAATATTTCTTTAGGACTAATTTTTAAAGTGCTAAATATGGGGATTGTATATTTTACAATCCCTTATTTAATTAAGTACCTCGGAAAAGAAAGTTATGGTGTTTGGGTAACTATTTTCTCTATTGTTAATATTTTATTTTTTGTTGATGCAGGCATTGTTAACGGTCTAAAAACAAAATTATCAGAGGCTTTAAGTAAAAATAATATTAAAACCGCTCAAGAATATATTTCTACAGCTTATATTTCTATTTTTTCAATAGCTATTTTGTTTTTTGTTATAGGTTTTTTTGTAATTCAAAATATAAATTTAACAAATTTACTTGCTATTAAAAATGGAATTGTTGAGAATGATTTAAAACAAGTGTTTTTAATTACACTAATTTTTATTGTTTTTAATTTTATACTAAGCATCTATAAAACATTGTTTTATGCGATTCAAAAATCAGCAAAAGTAGAACTGTCTCTATTGCTTTTTCAAGCTAGTGTTTTTTGTTTAATCTTTTATGCGCTTCATAATTTAGAGAGCTCATTACAAAATGTCGCCATCTTTTACGGAGTGTCTAATATTATAATTAGCATACTTTTTTCTTTTTTCTTTTTTAAAAAAAGACCACAATTAATCCCTTCTTTTTTCTTTTTTAATAAGAAAAGAGTAAAAGAATTAATGAGTTTAAGTATTGAGTTTTTTATGATTCAATTAAGTATGATTGTTATATTTACAACAGATAATTTATTGATAAGTAATTTGCTTGGACCAGAAGAGGTAACAAATTACGATGTAGTATTAAAACTATTTCAAGTACTAATAATGATATCTTTAATTGTTTTAGATCCTTTTTGGGCATTATTTTCTGATGCGTATCAAAAAAAAGATTTTTTATGGATAAGAGCAACAATAAAAAGATTAAACTATTTTTTTATTGTATTTTTAATTTGTGTTATTACATTAGTTTTTGCTGCACCAAAAATTATACCTTTTTGGATTGAAGAAGAGATCAAAATAGAACAATTACTATTATATTCTATGGGGATTTTTGTAACTGTAAGAGTATATGCCGCAATTTATATGTACTTTTTAAATGGAATAGGAAATATTAAATTACAAATGTGGTTGTATTTATTTGGAGCAATTATAAATATTCCTATTTCTATTATTTTAGTAAAACACTATCATCTAGGGTCTAGTGGTATAATTATAGGGACGATTATAAGTATATTAGCAAACACAATACTGCTTCCAATACAAACAAATAAAATCTTAAAGAAAATTGAGGATCATTAATATTATAAAAAAAATTATAAATCTACTTAATATTGATATTAAAAAATATCCCAATTTAGATTTAAGAAGGAGAAGAAAATTATTAGAGTATTATAATATCTCTAAAGTATTAGATGTAGGGGCAAACTCTGGGCAATATGCTACAGAATTATTTAAAATTGGTTACTCTGGTAAGATTGTTTCTTTTGAACCAGTAAAATCTGTCTATAAAAAGTTAAATGAAATATCCAAGAATAATAAAAAGTGGACAACTTATAACTTTGGCCTTGGAAATAAGGAAGAAGAAATGTTAATTAATATTTCAGAGAATACTTATAGTAGCTCTTTGTTAGATATTATGCCAAGTCATGTAGAAGGAGCACCAGAATCTAAATATATTAATAAAGAAACGGTTCAAATAAAAACATTAGATAGTGTTTTTAATGACGTGGTAAAAAAAGACGATGTTGTTTTACTTAAAATGGATGTACAAGGGTTTGAAAAAAATGTTTTAGAAGGTGCCATAAATTCATTAAAAAATATAAAAGGAATACAATTAGAAATGTCTATAGAAGAGTTGTATAAAGGAGAAATGTTATTTGATGAGATGATAGCCTTTTTAAAACAATATAATTTTAGTTTACATAGTTTAGAAAATGGGTATTTTAATAAAAAAACAGGTAAATTATTACAAGTAGATGGGGTTTTCTTCAGAAAATAAATTACTAAGTATTGTTACAGTTTCTTTTAATAGTGAAAATACTATTAAGGAAACAATAGAATCTGTTTTAAATCAAAAAAAATCAAATTTTGAGTATATTATTATTGATGGAAATTCAACAGACAATACTTTAGAAATTATTAAGAAGTATGAAAGACGTTTCAAAGAAAAAAAAATTTCTTATAAATGGGTTTCAGAAAAAGATACAGGAATTTACGATGCTTTTAATAAAGGAGTGAAATTAGCAAAAGGAGAATGGATTTCTTTTCTTGGCTCTGATGATGTTTACCAAAAAGATGCGTTAGAAAATTATCAAACAACCATAAATAACTTACAAGAAAAAGTAGATTTTATTCATTCGGAAGTAAAAGTTGGAAAGAAAAAAATAATAAAAGGAAAGTGGTCTTGGAGGGTTTTTAGAAGGAGTATGAATATTGCACATGTAGGGGGATTTCATCATAAAAATTACTTTAAAAAATATGGGGTATTTGACACATCTTATAAAATTGCAGGAGACTATGAGCTATTGCTAAGGGCAAGACATCAATTAAAAACAGTAAAATTTGATAAAATCACTGTTGTAATGGGCGACCAAGGAATAAGTAATAATGCGGTAAAAAAAGTCTATATAGAAACTACAAGAGCAAAGATAAAAACAGCCAAAGTATCTAAAACAATAGCTAAATTAGATTTTTATAAATGGGTATTAAAATATCAAATTAAAAAAACAATAGATGCGCTTACTAGATAAATATATTATTTCAAGTAGTGTGTTTGCATTATTTACAGAAGCTTTTAAGTTTCATTATATTGTAGATTGGAAACTTTTTTATGTTATTATAATTTCTAATTTCTTGTTGTTATCAATAAATAAAAAAGTAACTATTAGCAAAAATATAATAATTGTATTTTTATTTTTAATTGTTCATGGTCTCATACTATTTTTATGGTTTAAAAACCCTTTAAAATCTCTGTTTGCTCAATTAATAGGAATTACAGTAAGTAGTGTTTTTTATTATAATCTTTTTAAAAACTACGGAGTATCAAGACTTTTTGGTAAATATAAAAAAATAGCATTTTTTATTGCATTATTAGCAATACCGATGTTTTTTTTAAAAATAAATAATTTTACAATTGATAGGCTCAACGGAATCTTAACAGAACCTGCTCATTATGCTACTATAATGCTTCCTGCTGTTTATGTGTTTTTAAAAGAAAAACAATATTACAAGTTTTTACTCGTGCTTTTAACGATACTATTATCAAAGTCATCTGTGGGGTATATTGGGTTAATCTTGATATTTGTAATTCCGTTATTTAAACGGAAAAATTTCTTAAAGTATTCGGTAATTGTTTTCGTTATTTTAGGGGTTGGAGCTTATTATTTAAGTACAAAATGGAACGAGCCTATAACCGAAAATGAAAGCAATGTATTTGTTAGACGAATTAAAGAAACAAAAAAATCTATGCAATCTGTTTTTACTGGAGCTTTCAAAGAATATACAAACTTAAGTACATATGCTTTACTTAGTAATACTTTTATTACAAGAGAAATAATTACTCATAAGCCTTTAGGTACAGGGTTAGGCTCTTATCTATATGAATATGATAAGTATTATGGCTTGATGAAACCACCACCTTATTTAATTACCTTAAAACAATCAAAAATTAATAGAACAGATGCAAACTCATTATTTCTCAGAGGACTCTCGGATTTTGGTGTTTTTTGGATTTTTATAATGATTTTTTTTATTAAGAAAAGTGTTTTTTTATTTAAAAAAAATACTTTTCTTAGACAAAGTACGTTTTTCTATTTAGCGGTTAAACTGTTAAGAGAAGGGCATTATTTTCCGCCAGAGTTTTATTTCTTTCTGTTTGTTTTTTTAAAAGATTTTGATGAAGATATTACATATAGTTGAAGATTTTTCTGTTGCCAGCGGAGGTTTACGAACTGTAATACAAAATCTCGACTTACAGTTAAAAAAAAGAGGGTATCAATCTTATATATTATCTTCAAATAAAGAGGAAGGAGATGCTATTTTTATCGTAAAAAGCAATAAAAAGTGGCTATATTCAAGTATGTGGAGAGAAAAAATAGAAGAAATAGTAAAGAAACATCAGATAAATAGAATTCATATTCATGGAGTTTGGCTGTACCCTCAGTATATAGGAGCTAAATATGCAATCCAAAATAAAATCGCCAT
The DNA here is from genome assembly GCA_964655585.1 of uncultured Flavobacteriaceae bacterium. Lineage (GTDB taxonomy): Bacteria > Bacteroidota > Bacteroidia > Flavobacteriales > Flavobacteriaceae > Polaribacter. Next base: position 15,924 of record CAZZNK010000020.1, on the reverse strand, counting down.
GATTTTAAGTCCCCACGGGATGTATCAACCTTGGTTATGGAAAAAAAACACGTTAATAAAAAAACTATATGTAAATTTTTTAAGTAAAAAATGGTTTTTAAAAGCTTCTGTTATTCATTCAATAACCTCTGATGAAACTGCGAATTTAAAAGAAATGTTTTCGAAAAAAAATCTTGTAGAAATACCAAATCTAATTTCTTTTCCCAAAGATAATATAAGTTATACAGCAAAGGAAAAATATATATTATACCTAGGAAGATTAAACAAAACAAAAGGAATTGATTTACTTATAAAATCTTTTTCAGAAATTAAAGATAAAAATATAACACTCAAAATTGCAGGTGAATTTAATGATTATAAGGAAGAATTATTAGCAATTGTAAAATCATTATCTTTAGAGACCAAAATAGTATTTTTAGGAATTGTAAAAAATGAAATAAAAACAAACTTAATAAAAAATGCTTGGGCGTTAGTGAGCCCTACATACTCAGACGTTATAGGGATGGTAAATTTAGAAGGAGCCTCTTTTAAAACACCTGTAATTACCACATATAACACAGGATTAAAAAAAGAGTGGAATGATAATGGAGGAAGGCTAATTAACCCAACCTTAGAGGAATTAAAGGAGGTATTATTAGAAATAACAGAATGGTCTTTAGAAGAAAGGAATAGAAATGGAAACAAACTGTTTAACTTTGTAAAACAAAATTATTCATGGGAGAAACGTATTTCTGATTGGGAGGATTTATATAAAAATAGTTAAAAAAGAGTGGATAATAAAAATTTAATAAAAAGTGTTAAAATCTCTTATATTTTATTAGCAACATTGCCTTTGTTTAAAACTAATGTTAATTCAATAATCATTATTATATGCGCAATTTTAACACTCTATTTGGTAATAAAAGAGAAAAGATTTAAAATTCCTCAAAAAAAATATTGGATGCTGATTTCTTTATTTGGGTTGTTTTTTTTTCATGAAATACTCTTTAAAGACTTTAACTTTACTCGTATTTTAAAACATCTTCCTTTTTTAGTTATTCCTTTAATATTCTATTATAAGCCCGAGTTTATCAATGAGAAAATTAAAAAAAAATCATTAAGAGTATTTCAATATAGTACATTATTACAATCTTTTTTTTATTTTTTATTTTTTATATACAGTCATAATATAAATAAGATTTTTTTTGTTAGAAACGGTATTCCTTTCTTTAGAGAATTTGTCTCAGAAAATTATTTTTTTGAAATTCACCCCACCTATTTCAGTTCGTTTTTACTAATTAGTTTTACCATTTCCATTTTTACATTATTAGAAAATAATATAAAATCTAAATTTTTCGATTTTTTTAATATCTTTTTTACAATATTTTTTATTTTTCTATTTTCTTCAAGAATTATTATTTTAAGTCTCGCTATTACAGCTTTTGGAGTTGCTCTATATTTTATATTCAATAAAAAAAACAGGAAATATTCCTCTATTTTAATAGTAGGCTTTGCAATAGTTAGTAGTTTTTTTATTTTTTCTTCAAAAAAAATTATTAAAGAACGATTTTATGAAATCAAAACAGAAATAAATAAACCTGTTGTTGGAGATTATTATAACTCAACAAATACAAGAGTAGCTATTTTTAAATGTTCCGTAGCATTAATAAAAAAAGTGCCTTTTTGGGGTTATGGAGATAAGTTACAAGAAGAATTAAATAATTGTTACAAAGAGAAAAATAATAGTAATTTTTATAAAAAGCATGTGTTTAATACACATAATTATTATTTTAACTTAATTAATTATGGAGGGTGGTTGTTTTTAGTGGTTTTTATTATATATATTTTAGTGATTTATAGAAACATAAAACACGCTGTTTTAGGCGTTACATTTTTAATCCAATTTTTATTTATAAATCTTACAGAAAACTATTTATCTAGACACTATGGAATTGTTTTATTCGTTTATTTAACATCAATGTTTATTTTCATAAAAAATAAAGCAAAAAATTAATGACTAAAAAAAGCATTCTCTTTATCTCTCCTTTTTTCTATCCAGAACCTATTTCTACAGGGAAATTTAACACAGATATGGTTCTAGCCTTAAAAAATAAAGGGCACAAGGTAACCGTACTATGTTTTCATCCTTTTTATCCAAAATGGAAAGTAAAAAAAAGTAATGCTCAGTTAGATGGAATTACTATTATAAGAGGAGGAGGAAATCTAAAATACACAAATAAAACCGTAATACGAAGAGTGGTTTTAGAATTGAGTTTTACACATTTTGTAAGAAAAAAAATAAAAGAACTTCAAAAAGAGATAGATATAATTATTCCTGTTTTCCCACCAAGTTTGATGTTTTACCGAATACTTCCTATCTTAAACAAAGAGATAAAAAAAGTTGGTATGGTGCATGATTTACAAGAAATTTATGCAAAAGAAAAAAAAGGAATTCAACATAAAATCATTCGGTTTTTTATTCATAAAGTAGAAAAAAAAGTATTTCAATCTTGCGATAGATTAATTTTCTTATCAGAAGAAATGGGAGAAGCGGCAGAACATCATTACCAATTAAAACCCTCAAAGGTAAAAGTCCAATATCCGTTTGCAACAATTCTTCCAAAGAAAAATACTAATGATCTAAACCACATTTTTACGAATGAATATCAACATATTGTATATTCAGGAGCTTTAGGAGAAAAGCAAAATCCACAAGGACTGTATCGTTTATTTAATTATTCATCAAAAAAATTAGAAAATGTTATTTTCCATTTTTTTTCACAAGGAAACGTGTTTGACATATTAAAAAAAGAAAATAATAACCCTAAAATTCAATTTCATAATTTAGTAGCTAAAGAAAACATTGAAGAGCTTTATCAAAAAAGTGATATTCAAATAATTCCTCAATTAAAAGGGACGTCTAAGGGCTCATTACCTTCTAAATTACCCAATTTATTAAATTCAAACTGTAATATTCTTTGCATTACGGACAAAGGAAGCGAAATTGATGCCTTATTTAAAAAATATAATCTAAAAACAGTCGTTACTACATGGAATGAAGAGTTGATTTTAAATAATTTTAAAATAATTTTAGAAACTAAAAAACCATGTTTCAAAAATCAACAGAAAATTTCATCACAATTATTTAGTATTCATACAATGATAAATACTATTTTAGAGTAAATTTTCAAACCAACCAAACTTTGAAAAAACGCTATTCATATCTTATTAGACCCCTATTTCTGTTGATGGATATTTTTATCATTAATGGAGTAATTTATTACGTCTCAGACGAAAACTTTTTAAACCCTAGTTTTCTTGTTTACATCTCTATCTTTTGGATTGGATCTTCATTATTTACAGGATTTTATAAAGTGTATCGTTTTACAAAATTTTATCGAATTTTTACATTATTAGCTACACAGTTTGTCATTTTTATCTTAGGATATTTTACCTATTTCACACTCTTTAAAGAAGGGGTTCTTATTGGTAACCAAACTCTCATTTTAGGAACTATATTCTTAGGAATTGCTTTTTTTAAGTTTTTATCTTTTTATGCCTTAAAGAGATATCGATCAAAAGGACTTAATTACAGAAAAGTTATTGTTATAGGAAATGATGAATCCTCAAAAAAAATAACCACTGTCTTTAAAAATAAAAAAGAATTAGGATATCAATACCTTGGTTTCTTTTCAAAAAAAGAAAGTGAAACACCTGATTTTTTAGGAAAAATAAATGACTCCGAAGAATTTATTTTAAATAATGAGGTAGATGAAATTTATTGTACACTATCACAATTAACTAAAAACCAAATAACTTCTTTTACAAAGTTTGCCAATGAAAATAATAAAGTAATTAAACTGATACCAAATGCGAATGAGTTTTACAACAAAAACCTAGCTACAGAATATTATGACGACACTCTTTTAGTTTTAAACGTAAAAAAAATGCCGTTTAATTTTTCTGAAAACAGGTTTATAAAACGCATATTTGACTTACTATTTTCTTTATTCGTTTTTATTTTTATACTCTCATGGCTAACACCAATTATATGGCTACTCATAAAAATAGAATCTAAAGGGCCTGTTTTTTTTAAACAAAAAAGAGAAGGAATTAATGAAAAACAATTTGTATGTTATAAGTTTAGATCTATGAAGCTAAATAGAGAATCACACAAAATACACGCTACAAAAAATGACACTAGAGTAACAAAAATAGGTGCTTTTTTAAGAAAAACTAGCTTAGATGAATTGCCACAGTTTTTTAATGTTTTAAAAGGAGATATGAGCGTTGTAGGCCCAAGACCTCACCTTAAAAGTTTGTCTTTAGAATATCAAAAAGATGTAGACAATTATATTGAACGGCATGCTGTAAAACCCGGAATTACAGGATTGGCTCAAATAAGTGGCTATAGAGGAGAAATAAAAAAGAAATCAGATATTAAAAATAGGGTTCGTTTTGATATTTTTTATATTGAAAATTGGTCGTTTTTATTAGATATAAAAATTATTTTAAAAACTGTTTTAAACATTTTTAAAGGAGAAGAAAAAGCGTATTAATTGAAAAAAAATGTACAAATATCAGCTACAATTGTATTGTATAAAGAAGATACAAAAACACTTCAAAAAACAGTTGACTCTTTTCTAAACACCAACATTTCTAAGCAACTGTTTTTAGTTGATAATTCACCTACAAATATTCTAAAAGAACATTTCAATCACCCTGAAATTACATATGTTTTTAATGATAACAATGTAGGTTTTGGCACTGCACATAACCAAGTTTTAAATAAAATTGACTCTAGTTTTCACTTAATTTTAAATCCTGATGTAGTTTTTACACCACAAGTAATTCCTAATTTAATTGAAGAACTTGTAAAGAAAGACATTGTTTCTATGATTTCTCCACGAGTAGAATACCCAAACGGAGAATTGCAATATACCTGTAGAAAGCATCCAACAATTATAGAAATGATTTCTCGCAGATTAGGAGTTTTTAAAAAAATGGTACAAAAACATCAATATCAAAACAAAGACTTATCTAAACCTTTTTATCCACAGTTTATTCACGGATGTTTTTTCTTATTTAAAACTACTGATTTTATCAAATTAAACGGATTTGACAAACACTATTTTTTGTATTTAGAAGATGCTGATATCTGTAGAAAAATAGAACAAATTGGTAAAAAAATACTGTATTATCCACAAGAAAAAATTACGCATATCCACAGAAAAGGTTCTTCAAAAAACATGAAGTTACTTTATCATCATTTTATTTCTGCTATTAAATATTTTAAAAAATGGAGTGTTAAAAGCTAAAAACATCATTTACAGACTGTATCTTTGCGTAAACACAACAAGACTATAATGAACATTCTAATTTTAGGCTCTGGAGGAAGAGAACACGCTTTTGCAATTAAACTTTCCGAAAGCAAAAAAATAAACAACCTTTTTGTAGCTCCAGGTAACGCTGGTACTGCACAGATTGCAACAAATATCAATATCAACCCTACTGATTTTAATGCAGTAAAAAAAACAGTTTTGAAGCATCATATTACAATGGTAATTGTAGGGCCTGAAGCTCCGTTAGTAAATGGGATTCATGATTTTTTTCTTGCTGATGATACTTTAAAAAACATTCCAGTAATTGGTCCTAAAAAAGACGGTGCTCTGCTAGAAGGAAGTAAAGATTTTTCTAAAATATTTATGGAAAAACATAATATTCCGACTGCCAAATATCAATCGTTTACAAAAGATACTTTAGAAGACGGATTTACTTTTTTATCCTCTTTAAAACCTCCGTATGTATTAAAAGCAGACGGATTAGCCGCAGGAAAAGGAGTGTTGATTTTAAACTCTTTAGAAGAAGCTAAAACCGAATTAGAAGAAATGCTTACGCATCAAAAATTTGGAGAAGCTTCATCTACCGTAGTGATTGAAGAATTTTTAGACGGAATAGAACTCTCTGTTTTTGTACTAACAGATGGTAAAAACTACAAAATATTACCCTCAGCAAAAGATTATAAACGTATTGATGAAGGTGATAAAGGTTTAAATACAGGCGGTATGGGAGCCATTTCTCCTGTGCCATTTGCAACCAAAGATTTTTTACAAAAAGTAGAAAAACAAGTTGTAATTCCGACTATAAACGGATTGCAAAAAGACGGCATTGATTACCGAGGTTTTATTTTTATAGGGTTGATGAATGTTAACGGAAATCCCCAAGTAATTGAATACAATGTGCGTATGGGAGACCCTGAAACCGAAGCTGTTTTACCAAGAATTGAATCTGATTTATTAGATTTATTTGAAGGTGTTGCACATCAAAACTTAGAAACAAAATCATTTTCTGTAACCGATAAAGTTGCTACAACGGTTATGTTGGTTTCTGGAGGATATCCAGAAAATTATGAAAAAAATAAAGAAATTACAGGTTTAGAGAACATTAACGGTTCAACTATTTTTCATGCAGGTACAATCACAAAAGATGGTAAAACTGTAACAAATGGTGGACGAGTAATTGCCATAACCTCTTTAGCAAACACTATTGAAGAAGCATTAGAAATGTCTTATAAAAATATTGAAAAAATATCTTTTGAAAAAATGAATTACAGAAAAGATATTGGGTTTGATTTAGTGTAAAAACTAATACAAATTATTATTTTGAAAAAACGTCATTCCGAATGAAATGAAGGAATCTTATTAATCATTAACAGATTACTTCTTCGTACCTCATCGTAATGACTTTTTTATTTATAGTATTTAGAAAATGAAAAAAATAATTATTGCACCACTAAATTGGGGTTTAGGACACGCAACTCGATGTGTTCCGATAATTAACGCACTACTAAAAAACAACTTTACACCTATTATTGCTTCAGATGGAGATGCTCTCATTTATTTACAAAAAGAATTTCCTAATTTAGAGAGTTTAAAGTTACCTTCATATAACATTTCTTACGCAAAAAACCTGAAATGGAGTTTGTTTTTACAACTACCTAAAATTATAAAAGCAGTACAAAAAGAGCAACAGCTTATTACTGACTTTATTGCTAAAAACAACGATGTTGTAGGTCTTATTTCTGATAATCGATTTGGTGTTAGAAGTAATAAAGTTACTTCTGTATACATTACACATCAACTAACTATTTTGTCTGGTTGGAGTACTATTTTTACAAGTAAAATCCATCAAAATATTATTAAAAAATTTGATGAATGTTGGATTCCTGATACTGAAAATTCTCAGTTTTCAGGAAAACTGTCATCTCCCAAAATCGAGAATATCAACAAAAAATATATTGGTGTTTTAAGCCGGTTTGAAAAGAAAGAAATAGAAAAATCAATCGACATTTTAATCATTTTATCAGGTATTGAGTCTCAAAGAATATCACTTGAAAAAAAAATATTACAAGAGTTTAAAAATTACTCTAAAAACGTAGTATTGATACAAGGAAAAGTTGAAAACCAACAAAAAATCAGTGTAAAAAACGGTGTTAAAATCTATAACTTTGTCCTATCGGATGAGTTAGAAATACTCATCCATCAAACAGAATTAGTAATTTGCAGAAGCGGCTATTCTTCTATTATGGATTTAGCTGTACTAGAAAAAAAAGCATTTTTTATTCCAACAAAACATCAAACAGAACAAGAGTATTTAGCAAAATATTTAGCAAAAAAACAACTTGTTACTTTTTCATCCGAAGAAAATTTTACACTAAATTTATTGAAAAATACACAGCATTATACAGGTTTATCATCAAAAAAAACGGTGATATATGCTGATTTATTTTGCCTTTTCAAGCGTAAATGAAAACTCTGACCCGTTTCCGTAAGTACTTTTTAGTAGAATAATTTCGTTGTGAGCTTCAATAATATGTTTCACTATTGACAAGCCTAGGCCAGAGCCACCTTGTTCTCTAGACCTACTTTGATCGGCTCTATAAAAACGTTCAAACAACCGAGGTATATGTTCTTTTTTAATTCCTTCTCCGTTATCAGCAATTTTAATAATAAACTTATTCTCTGCATAATTTTCTATACCAACTGTTGTAACTCCTCCACTTTTTCCATAATAAATTGAGTTTACAATTAAGTTAATAAGCACTTGTTCTATTCGCTCAGCATCTCCGCTTACAAATACAGGAAAATCATAAACCTTGTCAAAATTTAATGAAATATTTCTCTTTTTTGCTTTCATTTCAAACAAATCAAACACATTTTGAATAATCTCTATGATGTTAAATCGCTCAATATTCATTTTCAATCCTTCAGTTTCTAATTTAGCAATCATATCTAAATCTTTCACAATAGAGGTAAGTCTTTCTACGCCTTTATTGGCTCTTTCTAAGTATTTATTACGCACTTCCAAATCATCTACAGCACCTTCTAAAAGTGTTAAAACATAGCCTTGTACCGTAAAAAGTGGTGTTTTTAATTCGTGTGCAACATTGCCTAAAAAATCTCTTCGAAAAGAGTCTCTTTCCGTTAAATTTTGAATTTCTACTCGTTTTCCTTCAGCAAATTTCTGTACACTTTTTCGCAGTGTTTCTATATCTGTAGTAATCGTATTTTTATGTAAATCAGTCGTGTCTAATAAAGAAACATCATCATAAATCTTTTTAACTCTCTTAAAAATAAAATGTTCTACCCTAAATTGTATGATCAAAAAAGTAATAATGAAAAACAAAGTACCTAATAGAAAGAGAGAGATCCATCCTAAAAAAGGAAATAAATAATACGCCGCAATAGCAAAAATTACCGAAAACAACGTGGTATATATAGCCGATTTAAAGGCAAAAGAGTATGTTTTTTTAAATCTCATTCCATCCCATTTTCTTCTTCTAAAACAAACTTGTATCCAACTCCTTTTACTGTTTTAAAATAATCATCACCTATTTTTTCTCTTAATTTTCTAATATGTACATCTATCGTTCTTCCACCAACTACAACTTCACTTCCCCAAACAGTATCTAAAATAATGTCTCGCTTAAAAACCTTTCCTGGTTTAGAGGTTAATAAAGAAAATAACTCAAATTCTTTTCTTGGCAACACAATTTTTGTTTTGCCTTTGTACACCACATATTCATCTCTATTAATAGTAATATCTCCTATTTTTCTAGTAGATTCTTCAGCTTTTTCTTTCTTAACTCTTCGCAACAAAGATTTAACTTTACTTACCAAAACTTTTGGCTTTACAGGTTTGGTAATATAATCGTCTGCACCAGCATCAAAACCTGCAACTTGCGAATAATCTTCTCCTCTAGCAGTTAAAAATGAAATAACAACATCTTCTAATACTTTTATTTTTCTAATTTTTTCACAGGCTTCAATTCCATCCATTTCTGGCATCATAATATCTAACAATATCAAATGTGGTATTATTTTTTTTGCCATTTTTACTGCCTCTATACCATTTGATGCTGTGAAAATTTGATATCCTTCTGCTCTTAAATTGTAACCAACAATTTCTAAGATATCTGGCTCATCATCAACCAATAAAATTTTTAGTTCGTTTTTTTTCATACTTTGTTTAAGTTAGTACTGCCTCAAAAATAACAATTAATTTTATATAAAAACAAAAAGTAATCTCTCATTTGATTTCTTAAACTTTTGATAACAATTAGGTAACATTATAAAAGACAAATAACGGGTTACTCATTTTTTAGAAAAAACTGTACTTTTATGAGTATCTTTAATCAAAAATAAACGGTATGAAATTTATCCCATCATTTGGTGAGTTTGCTATAAAAGGAAAAGCCGCTTTTAAACGATTTCCTGTTACCCTTATTTGGGCAATTGTAGGAACTTTTTTTGTATTGCTTTCTATTGAAGGTGATGCAATGAATAAAACGGTTACAACAAATACCATTTTAACCTTTGTTTTGGGCGTAAGTTGGTTAATTTCTACTCGGTTTTTTATAGCACAATTTTCTCCTAAAAAAGAATGGTTTATTCTTTTTCCGTTGATTTTATTAGGATTATTCTATTGGCACCTACCAACTACCGATACTAAAAATAACAGCTATTGGATTCGTTTAATTTTGTATCTTTTTGCGGGACATTTGTTTGTTTTTACAGCTCCCTTTATACTGAAATGGCAAAAACAAGCGTATTTTAATTACTTGACATCTATTTTTATTGCAATTTCTAGAAGCGTTCTTTTTTCGCTTATTCTGTATCTTGGAATCATTTTAGCACTTGCAGCTTTCGATAATTTATTTAATATCAAAGTAGATTCTAAACGCTATTTTCAAATTTTTATCATCTGTTTAGGTATTGTAAATACATGGATTTATCTGTCTGATTTTCCTAAAGATATTTACAATCAAACCAAGGTAAATTATACCAAAGCATTAGAAGTTTTGGTAAAATACATTCTAATTCCGTTAGTTATTTTATACCTCATTATTTTATACGCTTACAGTTTAAAAATTGTAATCAATTGGAATTTGCCAAAAGGATGGGTTTCTTACTTGGTCATTGCCTTGTCTTTCTTAGGTTTTATCATTCAAATATTAATAAATCCGATACAAAAAACAATAGATTCAAGAGCTATTAAACGGTTTTATCCTTGGTTTTACAGATTATTACTACCCTTAATTGTACTGCTTTTTATCGCTATTTTTAGGCGGATTTCTGAATACGGAATTACTGAAAACAGGTATTTTGTCTTCATTCTTTCTCTGTGGATTTTAGCAATGACACTTTATATGTTATTTCGTAAAAAGAAGCAAATTAGAGTTTTTCCGCTTTCTCTAGGATTGATTTCAATGTTTATTTCTGTAGGGTTTTGGGGTGCATTTTCTGTATCTAGCAAAAGTCAAATCAATCAATTTTCTAAAGTATACCATCAAATGAAAGAAAAAGATTTTGTTGTTTCTTCGGATGAAAAAAAACAATTTAATTCTATTATTCGATATTTAGGTAAGAAAAAAGAACTCAAAAAATTAACTCCAATTTTAGGCTATAATCCTCTTAAAAAGTTTGATACAGAGTCTTATTGGGAAATTCAAAATAAAATTTCTGATAGCCTAGATATTAAAGTTAATCTAAATTTAGATGATATTATTGAGGCTAAAAGAAGCTATTTTTATATTCAAAATGAAAATAATTTTGTTGTCAATATAAAAGGATATGACTCTTTTAAAAGATTGTATATCAACAAATCAAATAAAAATAATAGCATCAATAATTATTATTTTTATTTTGATACCGAAAAAAACATCCTCAATATTAAAAAAGACACATTACAGTATCAAATAGTATTAGATAATTTTTTGAAAAAAATTACCGAATCTTCAGAAAATCAATGGGTAAATCATACAAAAATGACTCTCTCTAAAGAGTTTGGAGTGGTTAATGTAAAACTGGTTTTTACAAATATCAACATCATTCCATCATCAAAAAACAATAAAACTCCTATCATAGAATATGGAAATGCGTTTGTAATGATTAAAGAAAAATAATGTGTTATGAATTTAAAAATAGACTTAAAAAATATCTTATTTTTAGATATTGAAACGGTACCAGAGGTTGAGTTTTTTGCTGATTTATCAACAGAGAAACAAGTTTTATTTACGCAAAAAACACAATACCAACGCAAAAAAGATGAAATTACAACCGAAGATTTTTATGAACGTGCAGGTATTTGGGCAGAATTCGGGAAAATAATCTGCATTTCCGTAGGCTTTTTTGTTGATCATAATAACAAACAACAATTGCGTATAAAATCTTTTTACAGTGATGACGAACACGCTGTTTTAACTAATTTTAAAGAATTACTAACAACTCATTTTAATAAAAAACAACACCTTTTGTGCGCGCATAACGGTAAGGAATTCGATTTTCCGTATATCGCTCGTAGAATGATTATCAACAAAATAGCGTTGCCAGAAAAATTAAATTTATTTGGCAAAAAACCTTGGGAAGTAGCACATTTAGATACCTTAGAGCTCTGGAAATTTGGTGACTACAAACACTATACATCTTTAAAATTATTAACCTCTATTTTAGGTATTCCCTCACCAAAAGATGATATTGATGGTAGTGAAGTTGCCAGTGTTTATTATAAAGAAAAAGATTTGTTACGAATTGTAAATTATTGCGAAAAAGATACCATTGCAGTAGCACAACTGCTTTTACGTTTTAATAACAATTCTATTTTACAAAAAAGTGATATTGTAAAAGTTTGATTCTTGACATAATTCTGGCATTCCTGCGGAAGTAGGAATCTCATAATATTATTTCGTAAAAATACTCCACAAGAATTAAGCAATAACAATACTACTATTTTAATTCATATATAAGTTTTATTTTAATTTCTGGATGTTTTTTTTCTAACTCTTGTTTGATACCAATTACGTGTCCAGCTCCAACAATCACAATATTTTTAAAAAAAGGTTTTTCAATTACTTGTTCGGCAATATTTTGAGCCATCCTAACATTTCTCTCATCCCAATACTTGGTTGCATTCGAACAGGAAGAACTTGACTTACTAACATATCTAAATGAGTTTAATAGATGCTTTCGATTTAAAGATTTTGGTTTGTTAGTGTGTTTACCTAACCGACCAAGTATTGCTGGAATTATTGAGCTATTATAGTCTTTCTTATTTAATTTTTTATTAATTATATTATCTCCATTTTTTGCTCCTAATTTAATGCATTTTTTCCAAGCAATATGATATTCTTTATTAGACTGTTGATCATCCATAGAATAAATATATTTTATATTTAAAGAGATTGCAAGTTTAGAAGTTAAGTCACCATTTTCATTTCTTAAAGGTTTTTTTGAGCCTTCAGCTCCAAATTTTTTAAGATATTTATAATAATAGTAATTTGCTTTATCTCTCATAACCAAAAATGATTTTGCCATAAAATTAAAATCCTCTTTATTGAAATTTTCTAAATTTAAAACTATCAATTTTTTAAACCTATCATTATCTAATTGAAATACACTTTTAAGAGAGTTAGATTTTTTTAAAAAACTTTTATAATAGTAATTCAAACTAATAGTATCTGTTGACCGAACTCTTTCAACATAGATTGCTTCTGGATGATACTTTTTAGCATATTTTAATAATGGTTTATAGCTATTTTTTACAATTTTAGGAACTGTGTGCATAGTACCAATTATTAATATTTCTTTTTGTTGTCCAAAAGAATATTGAGCTATCACTAAAATTATTGTGGTTATTATGATTTTCATATTCCCCTTTTATAGAATCTTTTACTTAACTTTTTTACAATTAAGTGATTTTGTATGGTTAAATTTTCTGATACAAATTTAAATCAGAAAAAAGAACAAACTCAATTATATAAAATATTTGGGGCGAAATGCTTTTATTTTGTGGTGGAATCTATTTCAGTTTTCACATTTTTTTGATATGTTTTTGAAACGGGTACTTCTATGTTATGGGAAAGTAATAGTGAAAGTTTTCCTTTTTTGACTTTCCAATGTTGAAAATGAAAAGGGTTAATAATAAAACTACGATGTGTTTGTAACAATTCTGGAAATTTATTAGCGATAACAGATAATTTATTTCGAATTAAACTTTTCTTTAAAACAGTTTTAGAAATATAAAATACTTCAATATAATTATCCGAAGATTGAATACAAATCAGTTCTTCTAATAATAGTTTCAAACAATCATAATTACCTTTCCCTTTAATTTCAATTTTTTTTGCTTCCATTTTTTTCTGTTTGTATTTTCCAAAACCAAAACGACTAATAAATACAATTGGAAAAATAGTAATTAACGCTGGAAACATGATTGATTTTAAATGGTATAAAAAAGTATATGGATTTCTTTCATTTGGAACAACTATATAGAGGTAAAATAGTCGAAGTCCTATAATTGAAATAACAATAAATACAATTAAAAAAATTACTTCTAATAAAATTGTCCATCCTTTTTGAAATCTATTATATAGCCAATATTGAAGCGGAAGTGAAATTAGGTATAATAACGCACCTAAAGTTCCGTATGCAGGTAAGAAAATTAATTTTTCAGAATCACTAAACTCATTCACATCTAAAGGTTCTGTGAAATATAAAAACACCAATATCCAAATTGCTAAACCTAATGCAATTAGTAAATGATGTGTGACTTTCGAATCAAATGGGTAGTTTTTTTTCAAGAGGTTTACTTCATCCTTTGTTTTTATCATAATTTTATTGTCCATAAAATATTTATATTCATACTTTTGAATCCATTCATTGATGGTTATTTTTTCAATAGTTCAATTTATAAATTGAAGTTGATTGTTTCTCTGTAAGTTTTTTCGGCATTAATCTCATTAAATTATTTCGTAAAAATATTTCAAATTTATTTTCTAAGTGTGCCATTTTTCCAACTGACCAACTTGTTTTTACAATTTTTGTAGCATTCTTTTTTCTTATTTTTTCAAGTTTTTGAAATGCTGATTGTGTATTCTTTTCTGTTGATAAACATGCTGCTAATACATATGCACTTTCAATAGCTTGACAAGCACCTTGTCCTAAATTTGGGGTTGTAGCATGTGAAGCATCTCCGATTAAACATACATTTTTATAATGCCAACTTGAAATTGGCTTTAAATCCATCATTTCATTGAAAATGATGTCGCTTTTCTCTGTTTTTGATATTATTTTTTTGATTAAAGGACTGAAATTTGAAAATAATTTTCCCAAATTCACATTAGAAAATTCTTTTTTATAATCAGTTTTATAATTTGCAAGTGCATACCAATAAACTTCATTTTTATTAATGTGAACAAAACCAAAACGTTTTCCTCTTCCCCACAATTCATTTAATTCGGTTTGATATATTTTTGGAATATCTATTTTCACTATTCCTCTCCAGCATACTTGTTTCGCTATTCGTAGTTTGGTATTGTTAATGATGGATTTTCTAACCACAGAGTGAATTCCATCTGCACCAATCAATATATTTGAAGAGTATGATGTTTTGTCTTCAAAAGTGAAATTCACTTCATTATTTGTCTGATTTAATGACTTTAACTTTTTGTTTAAGTGTATTTTTACTCCTTTTAACCTATTTAATAAGATAGTATGTAGCGTTGCTCTATGAATTGCATAAGTTTTAGCCTTAAATTCTATTTCTGCATTTACTAAACTTACTTCAGTAATCGTCTTTAGCTTTTCATCTGTTATTAGTAGTGAATCTGTATAACTACCTAAAGATGATATTTCTTCATAAATACCTAATCTTTTATACACTTGCATTGCATTAATTGCTAAATTAATACCTGAACCTACTTTTTTAAACTCTTTTAATCTTTCAAATATTTCTACTTCAAACCCTTTTTGTTTTAAGGCTATCGCGGTTGTTAAACCTCCTATTCCTGCTCCTATTATTGAAATTTTCATTTGTTATTTACCTATCAATTGAATTACTATTCCAATGATTCCAATGATTAAACAGAATGGCGAAAATATTTTTGAATCTACTTTTGCAAATTCAGTATGTTTTATTTTCTTAAAAAAACCAACGTAATTAAAGTCTCCTATAGCGCGTAAAATAAAAATTGAAGGAATAATCCAAAACCCGTAATTTGTCACCCAATTTGGAACTTGAACATTTATTAGTTCTAGTTTTATAAGATACATTAGTCCAAATAAAACTAATACAAGTCCAACTAATAAGGTAGCAAATTTTGGAATTGTTAGCGTACTGGCTTTATTATCTTTTGAAGGTATTACCTTTTCTAATCCCCAAAGACCACCAAAAAGCCAATAGAAATGAAAGCCTCCAAGTGCAATAAAAATAAAAAATAAAATTATAGATAGAATATTGATTATCATACGTTTTGATTTTTTTGTCTGTTCAAATTGATTTATATACTCTAATTAATAGGTCAAAGGTACTAAAATTTTTATTATTAGGTCAAGTTTACTATTTTATTTATCTTTGTAGTATGAAAAACACCAAAGAGATAATTTTAGA
>CAZZNK010000019.1:0-30187 GCA_964655585.1 uncultured Flavobacteriaceae bacterium | reverse complement strand
TACTGTTATTAGGAGTGGTATCGCAGGTTTTGTAGGAGTTTTATTATCCCCTAGAAAAAAGAAAATACAAACTCAAACAGGAGAAAAAACTCAAATTACATGGATTTTTCTTAAAAAAGCAATACCTATTGATTAAAAATGTTAGCAAAAATCACCATAACAGAAGAAACGCTCCTCAATAAAACCTATATCATTAGAGAAGAAAAAGTAATGCTAGATAGAGATTTAGCAACGCTTTATGGTGTTGAAACAAAAAGATTAAAGGAAGCAGTACGAAGAAATATTGAGCGTTTTCCGAAAGATTTTATGTTTGAAATGACCAAAGAAGAGTTTATAAATTGGAGGACGCAATTTGCGACCTCCAATTTGTCAGACAAAATGGGATTAAGATATACTCCAATGGTTTTTACAGAACAAGGTGTCGCAATGCTATCTAGCGTATTAAACAGTAAAAATGCTATTGCGGTAAATATTCAGATAATTAGAGTATTTACTAAAATGAGAAAATTATTTACAGATAATGTAAGTTTGCGATTAGAAGTAGAAGAAATCAAGAAAAAAATTTCTAACCAAAGTAAAAATATAGAATTGGTTTTTACCTATTTAGATGAATTGATTGACAAAAAAGAAACACCATCAGAAAGAAGAAAAATAGGATATAAAAAATAAATGAAAATAATATCATACAACGTAAATGGCATTAGAGCCGCAGTAAAAAAAGGATTTATAGATTGGTTGCAACAAGCAGATCCAGATGTAATTTGCATTCAAGAAACCAAAGCACATAAAGAACAATTAGATTTAATAGCTTTTGAAGAGGCCGGATATCCATATCATTATTGGTTTTCGGCACAAAAAAAAGGCTATTCTAGTGTGGCAATTTTGTGTAAGGAAAAACCCAATCATATAGCATACGGTACAGGTATTGAAACGATGGATTTTGAAGGAAGAAACTTGCGTGTAGATTTTGATGAAGTTTCTGTAATGAGTTTGTACTTACCCTCTGGCACAAACGATTTACGCTTAGATTTTAAACTCAATTATATGGCAGAATTTCAAGAATATGTAAATGAGTTGAAAAAAGAAATTCCGAATTTAGTTATTTGTGGTGATTATAATATTTGTCACGAAGAAATAGATATTCACAACCCGAAAATGAAAGGCGTTTCTGGTTTTTTACCCATTGAAAGAGAATGGATTGACGGCTTTATCAATAATGGTTTTATCGATAGTTTTCGTCATTTAAACAAAGAACCCCATCAATATAGTTGGTGGAGTTACAGAGCCAATGCCAGAAATAATAACAAAGGTTGGCGGATAGATTATAATATGGTTGCAGCACCATTAAAAAACAACATTAAAAGAGCTTATATTTTACCCGAAGCAAAACACTCAGACCATTGCCCAATTGTGGTTGAGCTAGATCTTTAAAATCTCATTATCATCAATTAAAAAAATGAAAAAACTACTCCTATTTCTTCTTATTACATCAAGTGTTTTTGCACAGTCTACAACAGATACAATTCAAAAAAAATTAACAAATGCAGATTTATTTACAGATGTTGATATCGTAATGATTGATAGTTTGTTGTTAAAAAGCAAATACCAATCACCACTGTATGACACCTCACAATATGTAATAAAAGACATTGCTAAGAAAAATGTTTCATCGGTTGCATTGTCTTCGGATGTTTTAAAAGAACGTCTAAAAAAAATTGATGCGAAAACACCGTTTCATATTGCATACAATCCTGCATTAGAAAAAGTCATAAAATCATATTTAAAATATCGTAAAAGATATTATCCAAAGTTAATGGCAAAAGCAAAATATTATTTTCCAATGTTCGAAAAGTATTTAGACCAATACGATGTTCCGTTAGAAATGAAATATTTAGCCATTGTAGAATCAGCATTAAAACCTACTGCAAAATCTAGAGTTGGTGCAACAGGTTTGTGGCAATTTATGTACGGAACGGGTGTTCAATACAATTTAAAAGTAAGTTCTTATGTAGATGAGCGCCAAAACCCCGTAAAAGCAACCATTGCTGCGTGTAAATATTTATCTGATTTATACAATATTTTTGGCGATTGGGATTTGGCTTTGGCTGCTTATAACTCAGGTCCAGGAAATGTTTCTAAAGCGATTAAGCGCTCTGGAGGGTATAGGAATTATTGGAATATTCGTCCGTTTTTACCAACAGAAACTGCAGGTTATGTTCCTGCTTTTTACGCCACAATGTATTTGTTTGAATATGCCGATGAGCATGGTTTAAAAGCAGAAATGCCAGAGATACATCATTTTGAAACAGATACTATTCAAATAAAAAAAACGATTACTTTTGATCAGATATCAGAAAAAACAGGCATCTCCACAAACTTATTACAGTTTTTAAACCCATCCTATAAATTAGGAATTATTCCTTTTGTTGATCAAAAAAACTATGCTTTAACCTTGCCAAGAAAAAACACCATTGATTTTATTAACAAAGAACAAGAAATTTATGCTTTAGCTATTGATGATGAATCGAAAAGAGAAAAACCACTACCAAAATATTTTGAAATGGATAAACGCATCCGTTACAAAGTACGGAGTGGTGATTATCTTGGTAAAATTGCCGATAAGTTTGGTGTTAGAGTCAGCAGTATTAAAAGATGGAATCGCCTGAGGAATAATCGGCTAAAAATAGGGCAACGTTTGAGTATTTATCCGAAGAAATTAAGTGTTTCTAAAGTTACATCAACAAAGAAAAAAGGAACTACAAAAAAAGGGGAATTTACAACCTATACAGTTAAAAAAGGAGACTCTTTATGGACTATTTCTAGAAAATTTAAAAACGTTTCTGTGGATGATATTAAAAAGTGGAACAATTTTTGGAAGAGTAAAGGTTTAAAAATAGGAACCAAACTAAAAATATTTAAAAATTAAACAATTATGAAAAAATTAATCGCAGTTTTAGTACTTACAACTCTTTTTATTTCATGTGGAGGCAAAGACACTTTTGTGCAGCAACAAGCTATTGGTAAAGTAAACCGAGTTTTAGTGGTTACAAAAAGCAGCAGTTGGCTGGGTGATATTGGTAAAGAAGTAAGAGCTTTTACAAGCGAATTGATGGTGGGTTTACCTCAAGATGAACCTCAACTAACAATTTCTCAAGTAGCACCAGAAGGATTTTCTTCAATTATGAAAGTGAGCCGTAATATTTTAATTATCGAAGAAAATACTACTGAAAATTTTACTATCAAAAAAAATAAATACGCTGCACCACAAATGGTTGTCTACATATCTGCAAAAGATAAAAAAGGAATTATAGCTCAACTAAAAAAACATGGAAAAGAAATTGTAAAACATTTTAAAGACTCTGATCTTTTGGCAACTAAAAATCGTTTTGCACAAAAAAAACTAGATCTTTCTGAACTAAAAACTTTGAAAAATTTAAATATTTCGTTTACAATCCCAGAAAATTATAGAACCGTAGAAGATACCTTAGGGTTTTTATGGTTGCGACAACATTTACTAAGCGGAATTGCAAGAAACGCAGGAAGCAATAATATTTTAATCTATTCACTTCCATTAACAGATGAGAGTAAAGTGGCTGAAAACATTGTTGCCATGAGAGATACTATTGGTAAAAAATACATACCAGGTTCTGCCAAAGGTATGTATATGATTACTGAAGAAGCCTATACTCCGTTTACAATTGATGCTAAAGTAGCGGGAAATAAAGCTTTTGAAACTCGTGGAAAATGGGAAGTTAAAAACGATTTTATGGCAGGACCATTTATCAACTACACCATTATTGATAAAAAAAATAACAGATTATTGGTTTTTGAAGGGTTTACTTATGCACCTTCTGTAAACAAACGAGAGTTCATTTTTGAGTTGGAAGCTATTGCAAAATCAATGGTTATCAACTAATTAAAACACCTATTCTTACAAACCCGAAAACAGTTGTTTTCGGGTTTTTTGTTTTTATTCCTTATATTTGAGAAAAATCAAAACATATTATATTATGAAATTTAACTTTTTAACAACCGCTATTGCGGCACTTGTACCTTTAGTAATAGGCTTTTTATGGTACGGCCCAATGTTATTTAAAAATGCTTGGATGAAAGAGGTTGGTTTTACTGACGACTCTATGAAAAGTGCAAACATGGGAATCATCTTCGGGTTAAGCTATGTCTTTTCTTTTTTAATTGCTTTTATTCTGCAAACATTTGTAATTCATCAATGGGGCGCTATGTCTGTGTTGGCTGGTGAACCTGGTTTTATGGAAGAAACTGGAGAAGCACATACTTATTTTACCAATTTTATGGAAACCTACGGAGACCGATTCAGAACCTTTAAGCACGGTGCATTACACGGAACAATGATTGGCTTTTTAATCGGATTGCCAATTTTAGCAATCAATGCAATGTTTGAAAGAAAAGGTGCAAAATATATAGCAATTAACGCTGGTTATTGGATAATTACCTTGGCTTTAATGGGCGGTATTTTAGGACAATGGGTATAAAAAAAGCTGAATTTATTTTATAAAAAAAACCTCGCAATTGCGAGGTTTTTTTTATAATGTAATTAAAATTATTTACTTTTTATCAGCAATAACTTCAAATACAATATCTGCAACAACAGATCTGTGTAATCTAACAGATGCATTGTATTTACCTAATCGTTTTATGTTACCTCCAACAACTTTGATAAACTTTTTATCAATTTCTGTACCTGCTTTTGCAATAGCCTCTGCTACGTTTGCATTATTTACAGATCCAAATAATTTATCTCCAGAACCTACTTTAGAAGTAATTTTAATTTCATACCCCTTAATAGCATCTGCTATTTTCGTTGCGTCTTCAATTACTTTTGCTTCTTTGTATGCTCTTTGTTTTACGTTTTCTGCCAATACTTTTTTAGCAGATGAAGTAGCTAAAATTGCTTGTCCTTGTGGTATTAAAAAGTTTCTACCATAACCGTTTTTAACCGTTACAACATCATCTTTAAATCCTATATTTTCTACGTCTTGTTTTAATATCAATTCCATAATTCTACTTCTTTAATTATTTTAACAAATCTCCAACGTAAGGCATTAGCGCTAAATGACGTGCTCTTTTAATGGCTTGTGCCACTTTACGTTGATATTTTAATGATGTTCCTGTTAAACGTCTTGGTAAAATTTTACCTTGTTCGTTTACTAAATACATTAAGAAGTCTGCATCTTTATAATCGATATACTTAAAGCCCTTTTTCTTAAAACGACAGTATTTTGCTTCTTTTTTAGTGTCTATATCAAGCGGAGTTAGATATCTAACTTCTGCTTGCTTTCCTCCTTTTGCTTGTTGCTCTATTGATGCCATAATTGCTTACTTTTTAACAGATTTAACACGTTCTCTTCTTTTTTCTGACCAAGCTTCTGCATGTTTGTCTAACCTTACAGTTAAATAACGCATAATACTATCGTCTCTTCTAAACTCAAGTTCAAAAGCAGTAATTTCTTGTCCAGAAATTTTGTAATCGAATAAGTGATAAAAACCACTTTTCTTTTTTTGAATTGGATAAGCTAATCTTTTTAAGCCCCAATCTTCTTTGGCAATCATTTCGGCTCCTTTGGAAAGTAAATAGTCCTCAAACTTTTTTACTGTCTCCTTTATCTGAGTATCAGATAAAACGGGATTCAAAATGAAAACAGTCTCGTAATGATTCATAATTGTAAATATTTAATTTTTATTTAAGCCTGCAAATATACAAAGTTTTCTGCAAAAAAATGTTTTTTAGCTGTATAAAAAACCAAAGAGTTTTTCTTAAATTTGTATTTCAAAATCACAATTAAAAATGGCGATTCCTAATTTACCAAACTTAATACATTATGCCATTCCGTTTTTTATTATAACCATTGTTCTAGAAGTTATTTTAACGGTAAAATTAAAACACAAAGAATACCAATATAAAGATGCTGCCTCATCTATTTCTATGGGGTTAATTGGCAATGTATTTCTAGGGTTATTAAGTAAAACAATGGTGTTTGCTGTATTTATGTTTCTTTATAATACATTTCATTTTATAGAAATTCCTATTGTATGGTGGAGCTGGGTATTACTTTTATTTGTAGATGATTTTACGTATTACTGGTTTCATAGAATTAGCCATGAAAGTCGACTATTTTGGGCAAGCCATGTAGTGCATCATTCATCAGAAAAATATAATTTAAGTACTGCTTTACGACAAACTTGGACAGGTAGTTTTTATTCTTTTATTTTTTGGATACCATTGGTTTTTATAGGATTTCATCCTGTAATGTTGTTTATGCAAATGTCTATCAGCTTGATTTATCAATATTGGATTCACACAGAATTGATTGATAAAATGCCAAAATGGTTTGAAACTATTTTTAACACACCGAGCCACCACAGAGTACATCACGCAACAAATCCGCAGTATTTAGACAGAAATCATGCTGGTATTTTTATCATTTGGGATAAACTTTTCGGCACTTTTGAACCAGAAAAAGAACAACCTGTGTATGGATTAGTGACTAATATCAACACTTATAATTTATTAAAAATAGCTTTTCATGAATGGATTTCTATGTTTTCTGATGCTTTTTCTGCCAAAACATCGCTCATCAATAAGTTAAAATATTTTGTAAAACCTCCTGGTTGGAAACATGACGGGACAGGAACTCTTTCTTCTGATTTACGCAAAGAATGGGCATCAAAAAAAGAATGACTAATCCAAATCAAATCGAAGACCAAGTGATATGTTTCTAGTATTTGTGTTTTTAAACAACGGGTTCAAATCATACTTTACATATAAACTTGTTGATTTATACCCAAGATACGCACTCAAGCCGTAGTTAACTCTATTCATATTAAAACCACCTTTTTGAATTTCTTCAATTTTATTTCCTTGTCCATTTGTAAATTCTAAATACTGTCTGCTTCCTAATTTAAACCCTACAAAAGCGCCCAATCCTAACCGAACAGACCTATGGGTTCTGTCTCGTAAAAAACCGTCATCATATTTTTTTGATTTCGAAAAATCAAATTCAAAATGCACAGGAAATGTCATCTGTACATGCCTTAATCTGTTTTCTGATAATGTGTTTGGATGTGTTTGTAGCGCAGTTGAGTTTCCGCTTACAACATGGTATTTGTTATTCTCTGCACGCAAATTATTCCACAAAAAAGAAACTCCATATTTTAGATACAAACTAGATGGTTTTTTGGTAAAACGTGTTTTCCAAGTAAAACCAATTTCATAGAAATGCGATTGCCAAAACTTGTATTCAGAATTATCTAACGAAGCAAATTTATTGTCAATCAGCACATTATTTACACCCATTGCAAACACAAACTGTGTTGTGGTAATTCTATTTTTTTTCTTCCTTCTGTTTTCTCGTTTTTCTCGATACTCTCTTTTCTTTTCATTAAATTTAAATTGATATGTTTTATTACCAATTGTAAACGTATTATCGTCATCATAATCATTCTCACTACTTGCAATTTTACCATTAATTTTATCCTGCACCAATTGTTGTAATTTCTGTTCTTGTATACCAACTCTTACTTCAATATTTTTTGCATGATATGCCGCAGCTTCCTTTTTTAGAGTATCCGCTTCTTCTTTGGTAAGCTCTTTTTTCTCTACTCGAGCGTCAATTGCTTTTACTTTTTCTTTTAAAGAGTCTTTTTCTTGTTGGGTAATTAACGTTATCTTTTTTGAGATTTTACTTACCTCTTTTTCAAAAGTTTTTTCTTGAGAAAAGGCAATAGTTGTACATAACAACACGATTATTAATAGTGTATTTTTCATATTTATAAGTCTAAAATTATAGGTTTAATTTCGGGTTTACCGATTGTTTCTGTTTACAATTGCAGTTGCAATTATTGTTATTTTACTTTTTAAATTTTGCTTAAAACTGTTCTTAAAAAAATCATCATCTATATCTCTTTCTACTTCGGCTAAAATTGTAGTAGGATCTATTTTTAACTTCGATTTTTCTAACTCTTTTTTAATAGTTTTTAGTACATCACTTCTATTTACATTATATTTTGCATAATATTCTTGTACTTCTTTTTTGTTGTGAGTAACTGCATACAACAAATCTTTACCACTAACTTTTATACCTTTCTTTTCAGAAAATATTTTCTTCGGAAGATTTGTTTTTTTAATAATTTTATCAACTTTCGCAATTACAACAGGTATTTCTTTTACTGTTATGGGAGTACTATTTTTTTGATAATTTCTCTCTATAGCAAAAATTTGTCGCTTCTTTTTTTGAAGAATTTTCTTACTATTATTTGCGACTTCAATTGTTTTATTTGTGATATTGGTCTCTTTAAAATCTGATTCAATTTTTACAGGTTTTGGCGCTTCTACAACAATTACATCTTCTAGAATAATTTTTTCTTTTACATCATTTTTATTCATCATAAAAAACAAAGAAATTAATAAGGTTATCGATGCCGCATAACCAGCATATAAATACCACCGCTTTTTTTGCTGTTTTTTTTGATTATCTAACTGATCATTCAATCGTTCCCAAGCAGAAACAGAAGGTTCAAAAGTTCTGTTTTTGAATTTTTCTTGAAGCTTTTTGTCTATTTTATTTGTCTTCATTACTAATTTTATTCGCTTTTAAATAACTTGCTTGCAACCATTTTCTTGCCTTGAATAATTGCGATTTTGATGTACTCTCAGAAATTTGTAATTCTTTGGCAATTTCCGAGTGCTTGTAACCCTCTATAGCGTATAAATTAAACACTATTTTGTATCCGTCTGGTAAGTCGTCAATCAGTTTTTGAATATCTTCTACCGATGTGTTTTCTAAATTTGCAGTAGCGTTACCATCAAATAAAAAATCTTCATCTGTTAATTGAATCGGGTTCTTTTTTCGTAAATATGAAATACAAGTATTTACCATAATTCTACGAATCCACCCTTCAAAACTTCCCTTGTTTTTAAATGTGTGCAGCTTGGTAAAAACCTTTAAAAACCCTGTAAGCATCAAATCTTCTGCATGGTGTAAATCTTTTACATATTGCCTACAGACACCCAACATTTTAGGAGAAAACAGTGCAAATATTTCTTGCTGCGCTTCTCGGTTTTGTTTCTTTGCTTTTTTTATAAGCACTATTTGTTGGTTATGTAATGGTATAATTTTCAATCTAGATATACTGTTTTTACTGCCTTACAAATATAAAGACTACAAAACTATTGAAAAGGTTGCTTGTAAAAATTAAAAAAGAAAAGAAAATTTACCTTTTTAACATCCAAGAAGATGGGTTTAAGCGTTTTGTGTTTTTATAAAGCACAAATTTTAAAGTAGTTTTTCCTGTAACTTTATCAGTAAATATTTGTCCTAAATTTTGACCTGTAGTAATATTATCTCCTTTTTTAACATAAATTTTTTCTAGGTTATTGTACGCTGTAATATAATTTCCGTGCTGCACCAAAACCACTTTTTTCCCTTCAGATAATAATTGTACTCCTAAAACTTTTCCATTAAAAATACTTATTGCTTTTGCATATTTTTCGGTAACAATATACAGTCCCGTACTGTTTATGGTAATTCCTGACATTGTTGGGTGTTTTTGTACACCAAACCTACGCGTAACCAAACCTTTTTTTACTGGCCAAGGCAGTTTCCCTTTGTTCAATTCAAATTTTACGGCCAATGCTTTCGCTTCTGGGCTTAAAATAAAACCTGATGATTTTTTCGTGCCTTTTTTTCTTTTCCGATTCGATCTCGCAATCGCATCTCTAATAAGTTTATCTATTCTTTTGGCAATTTTACGATCTTCTTTTTGCTTTCTCTGTAATCTTCTTCGATATTTCTTTTCGCTTTTTTTAATCTTAGAAATTAAAACTTCTTGATTTTTTTTATCATCTTCTATACTCTTTTTCTGCTTTTTTTCTGATAAAACTAAGGTGTCTTTTACTTGCTTTTTTAACAGTAACGAATCTTTTAGCTTTTTAACAATTTCTGTTTGTACAACAATTTCTTTACCTTGTTTTTTTCTAAACGAAGTATATTGCTTCATGTACTGCAAGCGCTTATAAGCTTGATTGAAGTTTTTTGAAGACAACAAAAACATGGTTCTACTTTGTTGAGATTTGCTTTTGTATGATTTAAAAATCATATCCGCATAATCAGTCTTTAAATCCGCTAATTTTTTGTTTAATTTTTTGAGTTCTTTTTCGTTTTTCCGAATCTCTTTTTGTAAAATTTTAGATTCTAAATTAATCGTTGCAATCAATTCTTTTCTAACCTTTATTTTTTGATTAAAATCCTTTAATTCTTCTAAGGCGTTTCTTTCTTTTTTCTTGGTTTCAAAAAGTAGTTTGTTTACTTGCCTCATTTCTGTTTTCAACTTCTTTCGTTTCCTTTCTAGCTGTTTTCTGGTCTGCCCGATTGCCGATAAACTTATCAGTAAAAAACATAAAATTGATATGTAAATTTTTCTTTTTTTCACTATAAATCAATCCGTTTATAACCTGTTGGAATTTTAAAAGAGGTGTTTAGTTTTGTATCAAAAACAACCGATTTTACAGTGATATCAATTACTGTAAGTTTTTTGTTTTTCTTTGCTTTAATGATAATTTTATCAGGAAAAACCTCATTGTCTTTTAATGAATATTTTGGGTACAAAATATCTAATCGTTGATTTTTTTCAACATTTACCAAAGATTGTTTGTCTAATTTAAAATGTGATGGATTTATAAAAAAGAAAACATCAAACAAATCAGTTTGTTTTTTGGGCGACAATACAAATGTATTTCCTTGAATTTTCACTTCATTTCTCTCTTTTTTTACATTAAAAATTGCCTGACCCAACAACATGTTTTGCAACTGACTAAAGTTGATTTCTGTTCCTAATAACTTTTTAATCATAGAAAAATCTCCTTCAAAATAATTTTTTTGATAAGGAGAATAATAACGAACAGATCTAGGTGTTATTTTAGCTTTAAAAACAGTAATTAACTTTGTTCCTTTTAACCAAATTACTTTATCTTTTTTAATTTTCATCTTTACCGAAAAAGATGCTTTTTGCTTTGTGCCAATGTATTTTACTTTCAGTTTTGCATACACTGTTTTTTTAGAAAAATTTGCATTTATATGCTTTTTCGCTACTTTTCTAGCAGACATTTTTTTCGCCACCGCATTGGTCTCAATAATTTTTTTATTTGCTTTACAAGAAACCAAAATAATAATTAATAAAAAGTATTTTACGTATTTCATCTAAAGTTTTATTGCAGTTTTTTTGCTTTCAATCTATATTTTTTAACTTCTTTACTCTTTTTTAAACCTGTATAAGATTTTACCATTTCAAGATAAAAAACAATCATCATTTTGTTGTCATCAATTACAAAATCGATGCCATTTTCTAAACTTTCTAACGCTTTTTTAAACGATTTGGTATTATTTAACGCTTTTCCGTTTATTAAATAAATATAGGGTTGTGCAGGAAAAAGGTTGACACCAATTTTACTATATTTTAATAATTTTTCTGTATTTGTTGTCTCCGTTTTTTCTAAGATCTTCTTTAACGTTGTAAAATCTTTCTGTTTTTCAAATAGTTTTTCTAAAGAATACAAATCATCTTTTTTATTAACTTCTGTTTTTGTAGTCACATCATTTTTAACTTTAAACTGCTCTAAACGAGTTAAAATTCTATGTAATCTTTCAGAAATAACCTGTTCTTTTTTTAATCGCTTCAATAAAGAAATGGCTTCTTTATAATTTTTGTTTTGCAGATACAAAAAAACCAATTGTTCTCTTTTCTTCGGATGTTTTACTATCAACTTTTTTTGAAAGCGAATGGCGTCAGAAAAGTTTCTACTCCTTTTATAAACAACCACTAAATGCTCTAAAACCCACCGATTATCTGGCTCAATTTGTAGCGCTTGTTGTGCGTAAATCTCGGCTTCGTGTGTTTTATTTAAATGTAAATAATTTTTAGACAACTCAAATAAAACCGCATTTTTGTTTGGTAAAACCTGATTGCATTCTTCTAAGTACTGAATGGCATTTTTATAGTGATGTATCGCTTTTTCTGAAAGTGCTTTAAAAAAAAACTCTTGAAATTGTAGATTTTTTTTCTCATTTATTGAAACCTTTACAGGAATACTGTCTTGAGAAAATAAAAAAGGATTGTAAAACATTCCTATAAAAACGAAAAGTAGCACAATCTTTTTTTGCATAAAGTAATTCTTAACTTATGTCAATTCTGTATAATCTCCAATACTTACAGAGGTGAATTTTCCATTAAATTTAGCATAATTCCCAATCATCGCTTCCTCTAAATTGGCATTAGAAATAACCACATTATTTTGAATTAACGAATTTTTAATTGTTGTGTTTTCTACCAAACTATCTGCTCCAATAGAAACATAAGGACCAATTTTAGTGTTTTTTAACACCACATTTTTACCTATATAACAGGGTTGTATAATTTCTGAGTTTTCTAAAACCACATCCTCAGATACCAAATTATGTCCATCTGCTTGCTCAAACTCTAATACTTGTTTGTTGGTATCTACCGTTGGGTTTTTCTTTCCACAATCCATCCAAGTAGTTACTTTTCCTGGTAAAAATTTAGCGCCTTGTTGTTTTAAACTCTCTAATACTTCTGTTAATTGAAACTCTCCTGAAGGGCGAATATCATTATCTATTAAATGATTAATTTCTGATAATAACTTATCTCCATCCTTAAAATAATAGATACCGATAATGGCTAAATCAGAGACAAATTCTTTCGGTTTTTCAACAAAATCTGTAATAAATCCATCTTTTAATTTCACCACACCAAATGCACTTGGGTCATCTACTTGTTTTACCCAAATTGCACCGTCTGCATTAGCATCCAACGTAAAATCTGCTTTAAATAAAGTATCTGCAAAAGCTACCACACAAGGACCCGATAAAGATTCTTTTGCGCAATGAATAGCGTGTGCTGTTCCTAAAGCTTCTCTTTGTACATATACAGAACCTTTTGCTCCTAATTCTTTAGCTATATCTAATAATTTCTGCTCAGTATCCGCAGGAAATCCTTTTTCTGAAGGACCAATAATAAAAGCAATTTCTTCTATTTTTTGATTGACAACCGATGTAATATCTTCTACCAAACGTTGTACAATTGGCTTGCCCGCAATAACGGTTAATGGCTTTGGAACGGTTAGTGTATGTGGTCTTAATCGAGAACCTATTCCTGCCATTGGTACTATAATTTTCATATGCTTTTTCTTTTTTAAATCGTTGCAATATACCATTATTTATATAATTTTAAAAGAAGCCTTTACCGCAATATGTTATATAAAATTGGCTTGTAGTATATAAATTTATGTACATTTACCTCAACTAAAAAAACTATAGAATTATGATGAAAGATATTCATTCTTATTGGGCATACTTAGTGGTTGCACTATTAATTTTTACTGTTGTAAACGCTATTATTAGTATCAATAAAAAAAAGCCATTTTCAAATGAAAGTTTACGCTTAGGCTTATTTACACTAATTGTAGCTCACATTCAGTTATTAATTGGTTTGGCTTGGTATTTTATGAGTCCTGTTTACAAAGCATTAAAAGAAAATGGTGGAGAAGTTATGAAAGATTCTGAAGCAAGGTTATTGGCTATTGAGCATCCTTTAATGATGATTATTGCTATTGTACTGATTACAATTGGTTGGTCTAAACATAAAAAGAAAACCACCGATGCTGCTAAGTTTAAAACTTTTGCTGTTTTTTACGGAATTGCACTTGTCTTAATTTTATCGAGAATCCCTTGGAGTCAATGGTTTTAATCTAAACCTTATCATCATATAAAAATGAATTCATGAAGGTTTTAAGCTACATTTTATCGCCTATTTTTATTCTATTCTTTGTAGGGGTTTTATTGATTTTTCATCCTCTACAATGGCTTTCATTTCGCATTTTTGGCTATAAAGGTCATAAATTTATAGTGGATATTTTAAACTTTTTCTTAGTAAAATCTTTACTAATTATTGGTGTACCTGTGCGTTTAAAAAACAAACAACCATTGCCAAAAAACACCAATTTTATATTCGTTTCTAACCACCAAAGTATTGCTGATATACCACCAATTGCTTTGTTTTTCAAGGAGCATCATCCAAAATTTGTTTCAAAAATAGAATTAGGAAAAAACATACCAAGTGTTTCGTATAATTTACGTCATGGTGGTGCAGCTTTAATTGATAGAAAAGACGGAAAACAAGCTATTACTGCCCTTGTGAAATTTGCTAAAAACATTCAACAAAAAAAATGGGGAGCAATTATTTTTCCTGAAGGAACTAGAAGTAGAGACGGAAAACCAAAAAAATTCTACTTAAACGGATTAAAAATAATTTGCAAATATAATCCTGAAGCGTATATTGTTCCACTAACCATTAACAATTCTTGGAAAGTCTTTAAATATGGCACATTTCCTTTAGGCGTAGGAAGCCCGATTACAATTACAATGCACAAGCCTGTAAAAGTTAATTCTCTTCCTTTTAATGAATTGATGAATCTTGTAGAAACAACAATTACAACAAACATAAACAACTAAAATTAATACAAATGTCAATTAAAAACATCCGAAGGGAAGTAATGCAGACACTCGAAAAAAACATCGATAGTTTTGTAGATAAATTTTTAATCCCACCAGAAAAAATTTGGCAACCAACAGATTTTTTACCAAACTCTCAAAAAGATTCTTTTCTAGAAGAAGTAAAAGAAATACGAGAGTTAGGAAAAGAATTAGATGATGATTTTTGGGTGGTTTTAGTAGGAGATACTATTACAGAAGAAGCTTTACCAACCTATGAGTCTTGGTTAATGGATTTAGATGGTGTTTCTCAACATCCTGATAATGGTTGGGCAAAATGGCTACGAGCATGGACCGCAGAAGAAAACAGACATGGTGATGTTTTAAACAAATACCTATACTTATCTGGGCGAGTAAATATGCGAGAAGTAGAAATAACAACACAACATTTAATTGCAGATGGATTTGATATTGGTACTGCTTCAGATCCGTATAAAAATTTCGTTTATACCAGTTTTCAAGAATTAGCAACCTATATTTCTCATAATAATGTAGCTAAAATTGCACGGAAAAAAGGACATAAAGCTTTGGCTAAAATGTCTAAAATTATTGCGGGTGATGAAATGCGTCATCACATTGCATATTCAGAATTTGTAAAAGAAATCTTTAAAATAGACCCTAGCGAAATGATGCTAGCTTTTCAATATATGATGAAATATAAAATTGTAATGCCTGCATTAAATTTACGTCATTCGTTTGAAGAAAAGGGCACTCTATTTGATCAGTTTTCTACTGTAGCACAACGTACAGGTGTTTATACTGGGATAGATTATGTTGATATTCTTAAAAAATTAAATACCATTTGGGAAATCGATAAAATTACCAATCTTACTTCTGAGGCAGAAAAAGCAAGAGATTATTTAATGAAATTACCAGAAAGAATGTATAGAATTACAGAAAGAATTGTAATTCCAGATACTAAATATCAATTCAAATGGATGATTCCATCTTAACATAAAAAAGGAGCCTTTTAGGCTCCTTTTTTATGTTAAGATGGAATCATCTTTGTCTGCTAAAAAGTTAAATTTATTTCTAATTTTTTGTTGATAATTCTTATCTAAAGAAATAATGGTAACACTTTCTTTCTCTATTATTTTACAGAGTTCTTTACCTAAACAATTATACACAGAAGAGTTTCCGGTATATGCATTCTCTTTAGCATCTTTCCCTATTCTATTCACACCAATTACATAGCTCATATTTTCGATAGCTCTTGCTTTTAACAACGTATCCCAAGCTGTAATTCTTGGTTTTGGCCAATTGGCAACATATAATAAAACATCGTAATTTTGAGTGTTTCTTGCCCAAACAGGAAAACGTAAATCATAACAAATTAATGGGCATATTTTCCAGCCTTTATAGTTAACTATTTTTTGATTTTTACCTGCTGTAAATACTTTTTCTTCTCCTACCAAAGTAAATAAATGTCGTTTATCATAACTATCTATTTCTCCTGAAGGATGTACAAATAGTAAGCGATTGTAATAATTTTTATCTTCAATAATAATAATAATGCTTCCAACAATAGCTGCTTGTGTTTCTTTTGCCAAATTTTGCATCCAAAGAACGGTTGTTCCATCCATTTTTTCAGCACATTTTAACACATTCATCGTAAATCCTGTGGTAAACATTTCTGGCAATACAATTACATCTACAAACTCTTTAATTTTTGTAATTTTTTCTTGAAAACGCTTTCTGTTTTCAGAAGGATTTTCCCAAACTAAATCTGCTTGAATACTAGCAATTTTTAATTGATTGTTCTTTTTCAAAAGGATAAAAATTTACACATTCGCTCTTTCAAAAATAAGATAAAATTTGTACATTGTTTTCTTATATCAAAAAATGATGCAAACTTTTATTTCAGAAACTTTAGATGACATTCTACAAACCACATCTTCCTTTGAAAATGTAATCTTTGTATTACCATCACAAAGGGCTGGTGTTTTTTTAAAACAAAAAATAAAGAATAAAATTTCTACAGGTTTTTTGCCAGAAATTATCAATATAGAGCAATTTACCGCCACAATTTCTGAAGTTAAAAAAATAGATAGCATTCAGCTATTATTTCATTTTTACACTATTTATACAAAATTAGAAAACACACCCGATTCTTTTGATGCTTTTTCTTCGTGGGCATTTACCGTACTGCAAGATTTTAATGAAATGGATCAACATTTAATCAAAACCAAAGATATCTTTAACTATATAAGAGATATTGAACGATTAAAAAAATGGTCGGTTAAAGGTACTTTTAAAGAAACCGATTTGATAAAAAACAATACTTTATTTCTTGAAAAAATGAATACGTATTACATTGCTTTTTATCAATTTTTAAAAGAAAACAATATTGGGTACCAGGGTTTATTATACCGAGAGGCTACAAAAAATTGTGATGCCTATATTGAAAAAAACAAGCATAAAAAATTCTTTTTTATCGGGTTTAATGCCTTAAATAAAGCTGAAGAATTTTTATTTCAAAAAATGCTTTCAGCAGGAAATTCAGAAATTTATTGGGATATTGATACTGCTTTTTTAACAGGAAACCATCAAGCAGGAACCTTTATCAGAAAATATAAAAAAGAGTGGCATTATTATGAAAAAAATGAATTAAAACAGGTTGGTAATCATTTTTCAGCAACAAAAAACATCAAAATAATTGGTGCTGCTAAAAATGTAATGCAAATAAAATATGCAGGAGAAATTTTACAAAAACTCCCTAATCATCAACAAACAGCATTGGTATTAGCAGATGAAACTTTATTACCAATTACTTTAAATTCACTTCCTAAAAATGTAGAAGCAATTAATATTACAATGGGCTATCCGTTAAAAGACATTCCAACAACATCTTTAATTTTATCGATATTTCAGCTATTTCTTACACAGCAAAAACTGCAAAAAACAGCTGTGAATTTATTTTACTACAAAGATGTAATTCGGATTTTTAAACAAGCAACTATTTATAAATTAATTACTGAAAACAATAAAGATGCTGTAACAGAAATTACTGAAAAAATTACCCTAGAAAATAACTTATTTATATCTCAAAAACATCTTTCGAAATTTTTAGAAAAATTAGACACAAAAACACAAGAAATTAAGAATCTGTTTGACCCCTTTTTATCAATCATTGATTTTTTAGAGCGAATTATTCAATTGATAACTCTTTTAAAAGAAGATGTAAATAGCTTAGAAAAAGAATATCTATTTCGGTTTTACACCACATTTAAGCAACTACAAAATTTGCAAACAAAATTTCAGTATTTTCAAGATTTAAAGACCTTACATCATTTTTTTAAGCAACTTATTTCCTCCGAAACGCTATCTTTTCAAGGAGAACCATTACAAGGATTACAACTTATGGGAATGTTAGAAACCCGAGTATTAGATTTTGAAAACGTAATTATTACCTCAGTAAACGAAGGCGTTTTGCCCCAAAATAGTTCGCAAAATTCTTTTATTCCTTTTGATGTAAAAGTCGCTTTTGGCTTGCCAACATATAGAGAAAAAGATGCTGTTTTTTCATATCATTTTTTCCGATTACTGCAACGTGCTAAAAACATTTATTTACTATACAATACAGAACACGATAGTTTTGGAAGCGGAGAAAAAAGCAGATTTTTAACTCAATTAGAATTGATGATTCCTAATATTTCTCATACAATTATTAGTCCGAAAGTCGTTACAGAAAAAATTGAATCGACCGAAATTTTTAAAAATAATGCCATTTTAGAAAAACTACAAGAATTGGCTGAAAAAGGAATTTCTCCTTCTGCATTTACCAACTACTTGTACAATCCGATTGCTTTTTACAAAAAAAAAGTCTTAAAAATTAAAGAGTTTCAAAGTGTAGAAGAAATTGTTGCCGCAAATACTCTAGGAACAGTTGTACACGAAACCTTAGACTTTTTATACAAACCTTTTATTGGTAAATTTTTAATAGCTACAGATATTGAATTGATGCAAAAACAGGTAAATCCTTTGGTCTTAAAATATTTTTCTAAGTTTTTTAAAAATGGTGATATCTCTACAGGTAAAAACAGATTAATTTTTGAAGTTGCCAACAGGTTTGTGCAAAATTTTTTATCACAAGAAAAGAAAATTGTGAGCGATGAGAATAATCGACTAAAAATAATTTCTTTAGAAGATAATTTACATGCCTATATTAAAGTTGATGGAATCTCTTTTCCTATTAAAATCCATGGAAAAGTAGATAGAATTGACGAGCTAAATGGTGTTACTAGAATTATTGATTACAAAACAGGAATGGTAAACAGCAGCAATTTAAAAGTTGTTAATTTCGAAAATATTAGAGAATTAAAACACCATAAAGCGATACAAGTTTTGTTGTACGCATTTTTATACACACAAAATCGAAATTTCAACTTCTCAAAACCTTTAGAAGCTGGAGTAATATCGTTTAAAAACTT
The DNA here is from genome assembly GCA_964655585.1 of uncultured Flavobacteriaceae bacterium. Classification (GTDB taxonomy): domain Bacteria; phylum Bacteroidota; class Bacteroidia; order Flavobacteriales; family Flavobacteriaceae; genus Polaribacter. Next base: position 11,157 of record CAZZNK010000019.1, on the reverse strand, counting down.
AAAAAGCGGATTTTTAAAAGTAAATTTCTCTTCAAATTATAGAAATCCTGAAACTCAAATTACATCAGAAAAAATAGAAGAATTTATTGAAGAAGTAAAAGTGTTGTTATTAGAAATGTACAACCCTGAAGTTTCTTTTTTAGAACCTGCCGATTTGCCGTATTAATTTACTTTTTTAGATTTGTTGGACAAAACAAAGTTTAAAAAACGATAATTGTCTAAAATCAAATAAGTTACATGCTTGTTTTGTGGAGCATATCGGATTCGAACCGATGACCTCTACGCTGCCAGCGTAGCGTTCTAGCCAACTGAACTAATGCCCCAGTTTATTAAAAAGAAACAAAAACTATTCTTTTCCTGATAAAATTAGTAACGGAATATTACAATAAAACTCTTTTTTTAAAACCGTATTCTTTTCCCACAGTTTTTTAAAGAAGCCTCTTTTTCTCCTAAAAACACATAACAAGTCTGGGTTATGAGACTGAAAATGTTCTAAAACACCTTGGTATGCAGTAGCGTTTTCAGTAATCGTTAATTTTGCTTTTAACGATTCTAAGCCAGCATCTAAAACCAAATCTGATTCAATATGTTTTGGTGTTTTTACCAATAACAAATTTGATTTTAATTGATACTTGTTCATTATTTTCTGTAAAGGCTCTAAAGCTTTTTCCTCTTTTATTACCCCTGAATTAAATACTGTTAAAATATTTTTGAAAGCAGAAAAAGTACTATTTTTAGGAGCAATTAATATCGGTATTTCTGTCTTTTTTACAATGCTTCCAGAAGTACTACCAAGAAAAACTTCTTCTTTAATAGAATTACTTTTTGGCCCCATTATAATTAAATCAATTCCTAATTCTTTATGAACCGCTTCAATACTTGTAATTACATTTCCTTTTGCAGAAATTAACTGAACCTCTACCTCTTTTCTATCAACAGATTGTACCATTGTACGCAAATACAATTTTGTTTCTCGCTGAATAATTTTATCGATATTTACCATTGTGCCTGCTTTTTTCTGGGCACTATATGCTCTAAAAACAAATACTTTTGCATTAAATTCAGTAGCAAAATCAATCGCATATTGCAAAGTGCTTTCTGCGTTTTCTGTAGAGCCAATAGGAACTAAAATATGTTTCATCTGTTAAGAATTAAGAACTGCAAAGGTATTATTTTTTATACAAATTTAGACTTTATCATTTAGATGTTTATTTTTGTGCTTAAATCTCTATTTTTTTGAAAGCAGATATTAGTTTTAAAAATATTAATAAATTAGCAATTCCTGCTTTAATTGCAGGTATTGCAGAACCTATTTTATCTATTACAGATACTGCCATTGTTGGTAATATTGACATAAACCCAATAGAAAATTTAGCAGCTGTTGGTATTGTTGGCGCATTTATTTCTATGCTTATCTGGATTTTCGGACAAACCCGTAGTGCAATTTCATCCATCATTTCACAATATGTAGGCGCCAATAAATTAGACGAAGTAAAAAACTTACCTGCGCAAGCTATAGCTATCGTTGTAATTACAAGTTTATTAGTTTTAGGAGCAACATATCCGTTTTCAAAACAAATTTTTCAGTTTTACAATGCTTCGGATGTCATTCTAAATTACTGTGTAGATTATTATAAAATTAGAATCTTCGGATTTCCTTTTGCCCTCTTTACATTTGCTGTTTTTGGAGCTTTTAGAGGTTTGCAAAACACTTTTTATCCAATGATTATTGCTGTACTTGGAGTTCTTTTAAATATTATTTTAGATATTATTTTGGTGTACGGAATTACTGATATTATTCCTGCAATGCATATTAAAGGAGCTGCCTATGCAAGTGTTATTGCACAAGTTTTTATGGCAACAATTGCTGCTGTTTTATTGATAAAAAAAACAACTATCTCTCTTAAAATCACATTCCCTTTTAATAAAGAAATTAGAAAATTAATTGTGATGATTCTAAACCTTTTTATCAGAACAATTGCCTTAAATATTGCACTTTATTTAGGTACTGCATATGCAACAGGTTACGGAAAAGAATACATTGCCGCTTATACAATTGGATTAAACTTATGGTTTTTAGGCGCTTTTATGATTGACGGATACGCTAGCGCAGGTAATATTTTGTCAGGAAAATTAGTAGGAGCAAAAAAATACAATTTACTATTAAAACTAAGTACAAAACTTTTAAAATACGGTGTTTTTGCAGGATTCATTTTAGCAATTTTAGGTGCAATTTTTTATGATTCAATCGGAAGGATTTTTATTAAAAACAAAGCTGTTTTAGATATTTTTTACAGTAGCTTTTGGATCGTTTTAGCAATGCAACCTTTGTGTGCAATTGCTTTTATTTTTGACGGGATGTTTAAGGGTTTAGGAGAAATGAAATATTTACGAAACTTATTATTAATTACAACAACGTTTGTATTTGTCCCATCCCTATTAATTTTAGATAAATTTGGTTACAAATTACACGCTATTTGGTTTACTTTTGCACTGTGGATAATTGCAAGAGGGTTTCCTTTGATCATAAAATTTAGACGAAAATTTTCAAAACTTGCACAAAAAAACTAAATTTACAGAAATCAAAAAAAACAATGACAACCAACCGACAAAGCGGAAGTTTATATACAAAAATTCATAATAGAATTGCAACGGTAGAATTTGGACATCCTGCAAGTAATTCATTTCCTAGTGAGTTATTGGCAAGACTAACCAAAGAATTAAATAATTTATCTAAAAATGATACTGTATCTGTCATCATTTTAAAGTCAGAAGGAGATCGTACTTTTTGTGCTGGTGCTTCTTTTGATGAGTTAGTAGCAATTTCTACGATTGAAGAAGGAAAACAATTTTTTAATGGATTTGCCAATGTAATCAATGCAATGCGAAAATGTACAAAATTAATTATTGGGAGGTCGCAAGGAAAAGCAGTTGGTGGTGGTGTTGGTTTGCTTTCAGTATGTGATTATGTGTTGGCTACCGAAAAATCTGCTATCAAATTATCAGAATTAAGTATTGGTATTGGGCCATTTGTTATTGCACCTGCAGTAGAAAGAAAAATTGGAGTTGCTGGTTTATCTGAATTAACTTTGGCTGCAACCGAATGGAAAAATGCCTATTGGGCAAAAGAAAAAGGATTATACGCAAAAGTCTATGACACTACTGATGAACTTGATAAAGAAGTCGGTTTTTTAGCTCAAAAATTAGCTTCTTACAATCCTGATGCAATATCAGAAATGAAAAAAACCCTATGGAAAGGAACAGAGAATTGGGATAATTTATTATCAGAAAGAGCAGAAATTTCAGGAAAATTAGTTTTGTCAGGTTTTACCAAAAATGCTTTAAATCAATTTAAAAAATAACACGATTATGGGACAGAATATTGTTTTTTTACTACTAGCCGTTGTGTTAATTATTGTGTTTTTTATCAATAAAAAAAAGAAAAGAAAATAGTTTTATGAATACAATTAGAATCACAAAACAGTTTAATTTTGAGACAGGACACGCATTATACGGCTACGACGGAAAATGCAGAAACGTACACGGACATAGTTACAAACTTTCAGTAACTGTTCTTGGCACACCAATTTCTGATAAAAACAATGTAAAATACGGTATGGTTATCGACTTTTCTGATTTAAAAAAAATTGTAAAAGAAGAAATTGTTGATGTGTTTGATCACGCTACAGTATTTAATAAAAACACTCCACATGTTGAATTAGCGAAAGAATTATCTGACAGAGGACATCATGTTATTTTAGTTGATTATCAACCAACTAGCGAAATGATGATTATTGATTTTGCTAAAAAAATTAAAAACAGATTGCCGAAAAACATCCATTTATTTTCTTTACGATTACAAGAAACTGAAACCTCTTTTGCAGAGTGGTTTGCTAGTGATAATTAATTATTTTCCGTTAAAAGTATTCATTGTATTACTTAAACCTGCAGTACCGAAAGAAGTAATTAATTTTGTGGCTATTGGTAAACGTTCGATGAATTCGCTTTCTTCGTCTTTAGACCATTCACTCAATACAAAATCTACTTGTCTTCCTCTAGAATAATTGGCGCCAACACCAAATCGAAACCTTGGGTATTTTGTAGTATTTAGTTTTTCTTGAATATTTTTTAAACCATTATGTCCGCCATCGCTTCCTTTGGTTTTTAATCTGATGGTTCCAAAATCTATATTCAAATCATCCGTTACAACTAATATATTTTCTATGGATATTTTTTCTTTTTGCATCCAATATTTTACAGCTTTTCCACTCAAATTCATATAAGTAGCGGGTTTTAGTAAAACAAATGTTCTTCCTTTAAATCTAAAAGTAGCAACGTCTCCCAGTTTTTCAGTTTCAAAAGAAACATTATGGTCTTTTGCTAATTCATCTAAAATTTTAAATCCAATATTATGACGTGTATTTGTGTACTTATCACCAATATTTCCTAACCCGATGATTAAAAATTTTTTCATACTGCCTTCTTTTTCTTTACTACAAAATAGTTTAAGGAATCGTTTATACAAATTCATATATTGCTAAAATAAAAAAAGCGTTGCAAAATTTGCAACGCTTTTTAAAGTATATAAATTATTTCTGTAATTTATTCTGCTGCTTTCTCTTCAGTAGCTCCTTCTCCTGCTTCTCCTTCAGCACCTTCTTCAGTTTCTTCTTCATCTGTAGCAACTGCTGTTCTTGCCATTGCAACTCTAACAACTGCCATATTCTCTGGATGTAAAAAAGTTAATTTTTCATCTAAAATATCACCGATTGATACATTATCACCAATTTTAAGAGGCGAAATATCGATACCGATAAAATCTGGAAAATCTTTTGGCAATGCACGAACATTTAATTTACGGTTAGTAAATAACATTCGTCCACCATCTAAAACACCTTTAGAACTTCCTGATAATTTTACAGGAATACTCATTGTTACAGGTTTTCCTGCAAATAACTGATAGAAATCTATGTGTAAGATTTTATCTGTTACTGGGTGAAATTGAATGTCTTGAATAATCGCATCGATTTTTTTACCTTCTACTTCAATCACTGCCGTATATACATTTGGAGTGAAAACTAAATTCTTGAACGCTTTTTCTTCTGCTGAAAAATGCACTGTTTTGTCTCCTCCGTATATAACGCAAGGAACCTGACCAGCATTACGTAAGGCTTTTGTTGCTTTTTTACCTACGCTTTCTCTTTGAGATCCTTTGATTGTAATTGATTTCATTACTTCTTTTTTATTTATTATTTTACATTAAAAATTGTCCGCTAATAGATGTATTGTCTTGTACTTTACGCATAACATCGGCGAATAATGGCGCGCAAGATACAACTTTTATCTTACTTGTTGCTTTTTTTAACGGAATAGTATCCGAAACTATCAGTTCTTTTAAACTAGAGTTTTCTATCTTTTCATAGGCTTCTCCAGATAATATAGGATGTGTACAAATTGCACGTACACTTATTGCTCCACGCTCCATCATTAAATTTGCGGCGTGTGCTAAAGTTCCTCCAGTATCAATCATATCATCAACCAAAACAACATTTTTCCCTTTTACGTCTCCAATTAACTCCATACTAGAAATTACATTGGCTTTTTTACGCTGCTTATAGCAAATTACTACATCAGAATTTAAATATTTAGAATATGCGTAGGCTCGTTTTGAACCTCCCATATCTGGAGATGCAATGGTTAAATTATCTAATTTTAACGATTTTACATACGGTAAAAAGATAGTGGATGCATACAAATGATCTACAGGTTTTTCGAAAAAACCTTGAATTTGATCTGCATGTAAATCCATTGTCATAATTCTAGTAGCTCCTGCTGCCTGTATTAAATTAGCTACTAATTTTGCTCCAATAGCAACTCTTGGCTTGTCTTTTCTATCTTGTCTTGCCCAACCAAAATAAGGCATTACAGCTGTAATATGTCTTGCTGATGCTCTTTTTGCGGCATCAATCATTAGTAACATTTCCATTAAATTATCTGCGGATGGAAAAGTAGATCCGATAATAAAAATTCGTCTTCCTCTTACAGATTCTTCAAAAGCGGGTTGAAACTCTCCATCGCTAAAGCGAGACACCTTTACTTTTCCTAATTTTGCTCCGTATTCTTTTACGATTTTTTCTGCTAACTCTATACTTTGAGAACATGCAAAAATTTTAGGTAATAATTGATTTTGTGGCATTTAGTTGTGTGTTTTGTGAATTTGTGTTGTTGTTCTTGACAAAAATAAAATTATTTACCGAGTTTGAAACAACTTTTTCATATTAAAACTAAAAATAGTATTAAATTTGCAGCAGATTTTTATCAATCTACTTGCTCGAGTGGCGGAATTGGTAGACGCGCTGGATTCAAAATCCAGTGTTTTAGGACGTGCGGGTTCGATTCCCGCCTCGAGTACAGAAAAACCTCAACTATTTTATAGTTGAGGTTTTTTAATTTTATTGTACATTGCTTTTATAAAATTTTTGACACAATGCAACTCATCCTTAGAGAATACAATTTAAAATTAAAACACACTTTTACTATTTCTAGACAATCTATTGATGTGCAACCCACATTAATTGTTGAACTAAAAGATGGTGAGTTTTCTGGTTACGGAGAAGCAACCTCTAATAGATACTACAACATTACTGTTCTAAAAATGATGGAAGATTTAAATAATTTAAAATCAATTATAGAAGAAAATGCACAATTAAGTCCTGAAGATTTTTGGGATGTTCTGTATCCTCATTTACAACATAATATGTTTGCATTATGCGCCTTAGATTTGGCTTTTAATGATTTATATGCACGCAAAAAAGGAAAAAAACTGTATGATTTATGGGGTTACAATATTGATAAAAACCCAATGACAGATTATACGATTGGCATTGCATCCATAGAAAAAATGGTAACAAAAATGCAAGAATTACCTTGGCCAATTTATAAGATAAAATTAGGTACAAAAGAAGATATTGCCATTGTTACCGAACTTAGAAAACATACAGATGCTGTTTTTAGAATAGATGCAAATTGTGGTTGGTCTGCAAATGAAACTATCGAAAATTCTAAAAAACTAAAAGAATTAGGTGTTGAGTTTTTAGAGCAACCTATAAAAGCAGATGATTGGGAATCGCATAAAAAAGTGTATCATAATTCCGTTTTACCAATAATTGCAGACGAAAGTTGTCAAGTGGAAGCAGATGTTGCTAAGTGCCACAACCATTTTCATGGTGTTAATGTAAAGTTGGTAAAATGTGGTGGCTTAACTCCTGCCAGAAGAATGTTACAGCAAGCCAAAAAATTAGGAATGAAAACAATGGTGGGATGTATGACAGAATCATCAGTAGGTATTTCTGCCATTGCACAATTATTGCCATTGCTAGATTATGTAGATATGGATGGTCAATTATTATTAGCAAAAGATATTGCAACAGGTGTAAATATTAAAAACGGCGTAGTAACTTATAGTAATTTAAACGGAACAGGCGTTGCTTTAATTTGAGAAACAATGATGTTAAAGTGTTTTCCTGACAGAAAAATTACAATTGATAATCAACAGTTTTTATATTTTGGTGGTACTTCTTATTTAGGAATTGCAACACATAAGGGCTTTCAAAAAAACCTTTTTAAAAGCATTAAAAAATGGGGAACTTTTTATGGAAGTTCTCGCAACTCAAATATAAAACTAACTATTTACAACAAATTTGAATCTTTTTTTTCTAAACAAATTGAATCAGAAGATTCCTTGGTAGTATCATCAGGTACAATGGCAGGAAGATTAACGGTTGATTTCTTAGCAAGAAAAAACACCTCTTTTTATCATTACCCAAAAACACATCCGTCAGTTTTAGGAAAAAATAGCAAGCCTTTATATATTGATGGAAAACTGCATCCTAATTTAGTAAATCAAACCACAGAAGAAATTGTAATTACTACCGATGCCGTTTTAGCATTAGAAGTGTTACCAACTTCTTTTACTTTTTTAAATGATATTTCTGATACAAAAAAAATTACATTGTTAATAGATGAATCTCATAGCTTAGGTATTGTTGGTAAAAATGGTAATGGAATTTTTAGTTTTATTTCTGATAAAAAAATACATCGAAAAATTATGGTTTCATCCCTCGGAAAAGGACTTGGTTTATCTGGCGGTATTATTGCTTCGGATGCTACATTTATCAATAAAATAAAATCAGAAACATTATTTATTTCAGCATCTGGTGCAAACCCTGCATATTTAGAAACCTATCTGAAAACCAAAAAAATCTACACAAAACAACAGCAAAAGTTGAAAACTAATTTAACGTATTTTTACTCAAAACTAAAGCCAACAAAGCAGCTATTTTTTAATGAAAGATATCCTGTAATTTATAGTACCGAAACAGAAATATATCAGAAATTAAAAGAACAAGGAATTGTTATTTCCAATTTTAAGTACCCAAATTACAAAGGTAAAATGAGTAGAATTGTATTAACGGCAAATCATAAAAAAAAGGATTTAGACAAATTAGCAAAAGTTTTAAATATCATTTTTTGTTAAATGAAAAACGAGAAACAAACAACACCGCTGTTTTTTCTCATGGAGGTATAGGTTTGAAGTACTTGTTTGTAAAAATGACGACATGACTCAAAATCACACTATCAATCTAAAAATTATTTAGTATTTTTATCAACACTAAACGAATACAAACAACCTTATGGATTACGGATTTCTATCAATTTTGCCACCAATTATTGCCATTATTTTAGCACTAAGAACAAAACAAGTCTATATCGCATTATTATTTGGAATTTGGTTTTCGTGGATTATTGTAAACGATTGGAATTTTTTAACAGGAACTTTAGCCGCTATAGAAGGATTGGTCAACGTTTTTAGAGATGAAGGAAGTACCAGAACCATTATGTTTAGTGCCTTAGTGGGTGCATTATTATTATTTATTCAATACTCTAGAGGTGTAGAGGGATTTATCAATAAACTAAATATATTGATCGATTATTTTGAAAAAAAACAAAAAGGATACAGTCGTGTTATTGTACAATTATTAGCTGTTTTTACAGGTTTATTATTATTTGTAGAAACAAGTATCAGCTCATTAACAGTAGGTACATTGTTTAGACCTGTTTTTGACAAACTAAAAATTCCGCGAGAAAAACTAGCATATATTGCAGATTCTAGTTCAGCACCATCGTCTATTTTAATTCCGTTTAATGCTTGGGGTGCATTTATTATGGGCTTGTTATTAACTCAAGGTATTGAAAATCCGTTTTCAATGTTACTCTCATCTATAAAATATAATTTTTATCCGCTTTTAGCTATTGCAATTGTATTTGTTGTGGTACTTACTAAAAAAGATATTGGTTCTATGGCAAAAGCCGAAAAACGAACCAGAGAAACAGGTAAATTATTAGCAGACAATGCAAAACCCATGATTTCTGATGAAATTACATCCTTAAAACCAAAAGAAGGCATCAAAGCAAAAGCCTTTAATATGGTTATTCCGTTAGCAACTATGGTTTTTATGATGCCTATAAATTTGGCATATACAGGCTGGAGTAAAGTAGAAAAATTTAGTTCATTTTCAGACCATTTATCACAAGCTATTGGTAAAGGTTCTGGATCATCATCTGTATTATATGCAGTAATTACCGCCATTGTTGTGGCAATGATTTTATACAAAGCACAAGGAATGATGAATATGAAAGAAATGGTAGATTTAACCTTAAAAGGAATTAGCGAGTTGATGCCATTAGCACTGTTAATGCTACTTGCATTTGCTATTAGTAATGCGTGTAAAGAATTAGGAACAGGTCCTTTTGTAGCCAATTGGTCTAAAGATTGGTTATCGCCAGAATTTCTACCTGCCGTAGTTTTTGTAATTAGTTCTTTTATTGCGTTTTCTACAGGAACTTCTTGGGGAACTTTTGCTATTATGTTGGCAATTTCTATTCCGATGGCACGGATTCATGGAGTAGATTTAACCTTGGTAGTTGCAGCAACGTTGGGTGGTGGTATTTTTGGAGATCATTGTTCGCCCATTTCCGACACGTCTATTATCTCATCTATGGCATCTGCCAGCGACCATATAGATCATGTAAAAACACAATTACCATATGCCTTAATTGGCGGAGTAATTACAACTATTTTGTATTTAATATTGGGGTTTACAGGCGTCTAAATTGAATTTATAATGATAAAAAAAGTGGTGTTCTTTGGGTTAATTTCTTTACTATTGGTAAACTGTAAATCTACCCAACTTGCAAAAAAGCTTACTAGAACGTTTGATACTTCTTTTTATGACAATCAATTTACAGGGTTGTTAATTTACAATCCTGCAACAAAAGACACCGTTGTAAGTTACAATGCGGACAGGTATTTTACACCTGCAAGTAATACTAAAATTAGTACGTTATTTACGGCATTAAAAATGTTGCCAAACAAAATTCCTGCATTTAAATATGCGATAGAAAAAGATACTATTACGCTTTTAGGAACAGGGAATCCTGCTTTTTTACACACTTTTTTTAATGACAGTACTGCCTTACAAATGGCAAAAAAATACCAAAAAATAAAATTAATTGTTACTAATTTTATAGGAGATAAATTTGCACCCGGTTGGGCTTGGGAAGATTATGATCGGTATTTTAGTACAGAACGAAACGCATTTCCTATCTACGGAAATGTATTGACAGTTTATAATGTTGCAGATGGTTTACAAAAAATACCAACAAAAATGAATGCAACACTTACTTCTGATAAAAAATTTAGAAGAAAATATAATGAAAATGTTTTTTATTATCCATCTAAAAGAAAAGACACCTTAGAAATACCGATGGTGATAAACACCGAACTAATTACCAAATTATGGACTGATTTATTGCCAAACAAAAACATAGAGATTACAAAAAGGCATCCAAAGGAAATGAAAACGTTTTATAGCATTCCGTCAGATTCTTTGTATAAAAGAATGATGCAAGTAAGTGATAATTTTTTGGCAGAACAAATATTGATTATGGCATCTTCTACACTTTCTGATACACTAAGCTCTAAAAAAGTAAGAAAATATGTGTTAAAAAATTACTTGTCAGATTTAAAACAACAACCTCGTTGGGTAGATGGCTCTGGTTTAAGTAGGTATAATTTATTTACACCAACATCTTTTG
>CAZZNK010000018.1:0-30329 GCA_964655585.1 uncultured Flavobacteriaceae bacterium | reverse complement strand
TTTTAATAAACCCATCGGTAAAAGGACCAAAGTTTTTACGTGCTACAGGATCATTAGAAAAAGAAATAATAGTTGTTGTACGTCCATGAAAATTATTTTCACAAACCACAATCTCAGCCTCATTTTCTTTAATTCCTTTTACTTCGTATGCCCATTTTCTACAAAGTTTTAAAGCCGTTTCTACCGCTTCTGCACCAGTATTCATTGGTAATAATTTATCAAAACCAAAAGTTTCAGTAGCATATTTTTCATACTTTCCTAAAACATCATTATAAAATGCTCTTGATGTTAAACTCAATGTTTTGGCTTGTTGTGTCATTGCGTCCACAATTTTCGGATGACAATGTCCTTGATTTACAGCAGAATATGCTGACAAAAAATCATAATATTTCTTTCCTTCTACATCCCAAACAAATACTCCTTCTCCTCTATTCAATACTACAGGAAGCGGGTGATAATTGTGCGCTCCGTATTTGTTTTCTAATTCGATTGCTTGTTGTGACGATAATTGTTCTAAAACAGCCATTTTATTGTTTTTAAATTGATAAAATAATAATTCCTGTTCTACCTTTATCCTTTCGAAGGTTTCGAAAATTCAGCGTGGGAGAGAAATCATCCCTAAAAGGCCTGCAAAATACAAAATATTAAGAAACTCTTAAAATTTATTTTTGTAATGAAAGTTACATTAAAAGATAAAAAGGTTTTTTATTTTTGCATCAATTATTCTTAAAAACTCAATATTATGAAAAAAATTATAGCAAGTACTGCTCTTGTATTTTTTGTTTTAGTTGGATTTACTGTAAAACCAACTACAAAAACAATGTCTATTAAAAATGAAATGTCTATCGGACAGGGTAAAAAATTATTTAAAGATAAAGGATGTGCAGCTTGCCATCAAGAAAAAGTAAAAATTATAGGCCCTTCTTTAAAAGATATCGCTAAGAAATACAAGGCTAAAAAAGGAAATATCGTACTTTTTTTACAAGGAAAAAAGAAAGCTATTGTAGATACCAACGCTGGTCAAGTAGCCATTATGAAAACTAATTTTTCTGTTACAAAAAAAATGTCTGCTAAAGATTTAAAATCAATTTCTGATTATATTTTAAGTATCAAATAACTATTTTTAGCAACACAATCTAAAAGCACTTCTTTGAGGTGCTTTTTTTATTTAAAAAAGTATCTTTGCAAGATGGCAAGAAGAGAACGAAATAAGTTTGTAAAAAGAAATCAGATTTTAGAAATTAAAATTGAAGATTATGCCTTTGGTGGAAAAGGAATTGGACGCATACGGTCTGAAGAGGGAGAGTTTGTAATTTTTGTACCGAATACTTTACCAGGGCAATTTGTAAAAGCACAGGTTAAAAAATCTAGCAAACGCTATGCAGAGTGTAAATTGATTGATGTTTTAGAACGTTCTGAAGATGAAACCTCCATTCCTTTTCAAGAAATTCCTGGAGCACCATACATTCATCTTCCTATTGAAAAACAACATGCTTATAAATATGAAAGCACCATGTCGCTTTTCAAAAAAATAGGAAAAGTAGAAAATATTGAAGATTTATTTGATGAATTTGTTTCTTCTCCTAATCAGTTTCATTACCGAAACAAAATGGAATATAGCTTTTCTGCAATTGGTTACGACAAAGAGCAAAAAACGGATGTAGACGAGTTTACCTTAGGCTTTAAAAGACGAGGTACTTGGTGGATGGGAGAAAATCTAAACAAAGACAGCGGTTTATTTGATAAAGAGTTTGAAGAGGATTTACATAAAATAAAAACCTATTGCGAAGACACAAATTTAGCACCTTGGCACGCACCCAAACGAGAAGGTTTTTTTAGATACTTTGTTGTGCGTAAGTCTTATAAAACAAATCAATTATTATTTAATTTGGTAACTACTTCGTATGATTTACCAAAATTTGATTTGCAAAAATTTGCTAGCTTTTTAGTTGATTTATTTGGTGATAGAGTGGCTGGTTTTTTACACAGTATTAATGATGAAACTGGTGATAGAACTTTAGCAACTGCAGGAAGTATCAATTTGATTTACGGCGAAGAAAAAATTGTTGAAAGACTACTAGATTTAAACTTTGAAATTAGCATGAAAAGCTTTTTTCAAACCAACCCAAAATGTGCCGAAAAATTATATAGCAAAGTTGCTGAATATACTTTAGAAAACAAAAAAGCTGTTGATAATACGGTGGTGTTAGATTTATTTTGTGGCACAGGAACAATCGGACAAATTATAGCTTCTAAAAGTAATAATACAAAAATTATTGGTGTGGATATTGTAAAATCTGCCATTGAAGATGCACAAAAAAATGCCAAAAGAAATAATATTGAAGGCTTACAATTTTACGCTGAAGATGTTGGAAAATTTTTACTAAAACATCCGCAGTATCAAAATAAAATTAAGACAATTATTTTAGATCCATCAAGAGCAGGAATTGCACCTAAAACATTGAAAAAAATCATTCAGCTAAACGCAGATAGAATGGTGTATGTTTCTTGTAATCCTGCAACACAGGCAAGAGATACTGAGCAGTTAATGCAACATGGTTATCAACTAAAAAAAATAAGTTTGGTAGATCAATTTCCGCATACATCGCATATAGAAACGGTAACATTGTTTGAAAAGGAGTAAATTTTTAACATTTGTTACCAATAGAAAATATGTACATTTGAATCTCAAAAGTTTTATATGAAAAAACACCTCTTATATCTATTTCTGTTTGTATTTATACTTATTTCTTGTGAGAAAGATGATTTTTGTACCAAAGAAACACCTAAAACGCCAAAATTAATTCTTCGTTTTTATGATAACACAAACCCCGATGCTCTTAAAGAAGTTGAGCTTTTATCTGTTATCGCACAAGGAATTACAGATAGTTTATTTGCAGGAGAGCAAACAGATTCTATTGCAATTCCTTTAAATACAGAGGCTTTAGAGACTGTCTATATCTTAAAAACAAACACAGTTGATGGAAATATTATCAATAATAAAATTGAAACATTTACTATAAAATATACGGTCGAAGATATTTTTATATCAAGAGCTTGCGGTTTTAAAACCGTTTTTAACAATTTAGAAATCACCTCAGATAACGGTTGGTTTATATCGTTTACACCAGCAACTTTAACATCTATAAATAATCAAACAAATGCACATATTAAAGTATATCATTAGTATAAGCTGCTGTTTTATTTTTGTTGATGGATTTTCTCAAAAACAAAAAACAGCAACAAAAAAGGATACTATAATTTACAAAACGGGGTATGGTTTTCGGCTAGGTGCAGACATTAGTAAACCCATTTTATCTTTGTTAAGTGACAGTTATAAAGGTTTTGAAATTGTGGGAGATTATAGAATTACAAAAAACTGGTACATTGCTACAGAGTTAGGTATTGAAGAAAAAATATCAGATGAAGATTATATAAATTCTACCTCAAAAGGAAGCTATATTAGATTAGGAGCAAATTATAATTCATATAAAAACTGGCTAGATATGAACAATGAAATCTCTCTTGGATTTCGCTACGGATTTAGTGTTTTTAATCAAACATTAAACAGTTACACACCAAATACAGGGAGCCAATATTTTCCTGTAACAACAATTACTACTCCACAAATTTCTAATGGTTTAAAAGCACATTGGACCGAATTTGTAATAGGAATTAAAGCAGAGACTTTTAAAAACCTATTTGTTGGCTTTAGTGCCTCTTATAAAATAATGCTGAGTGTAGATAATCCTACCAATTTTAAAACACTTTATACTCCAGGGTTTAACAGAGTCTTTGAAAGTAATACTGGTTTTGGCTTTAATTATACGATATCTTACCTAATTCCGTTTGTTAAAAAGTAGCATATTCTAATATTTTTAATATATTTATCATCCTTTTTATAAAATTTAGAGCAGATGAGTAAAATACCAAGTGTAGATTTATCAGATTTTTTATCTGATGATGATAAAAGAAAACAACAATTTATCAATCAAATTGGAGATGCTTATGAAAGCATCGGTTTTGTAGCGTTAAAAGGTCATTTTTTAGACAATCAATTAATTGATGATTTATATGCAGAAATCAAAAATTTTTTCGATTTACCTTTAGCAACCAAACAAAAATATGAAAATCCAGAAATTGCGGGTCAACGTGGCTATATTTCCTTCGGAAAAGAAAGCGCAAAAGGCAAAAAAGAAGGAGATTTAAAAGAATTTTGGCACTTTGGTCAATATGTAGAAAATAACCCGAAATTAGAAAAGGAATATCCTGCAAACGTTTCTGTAGATGAGTTACCAAAATTTAATGAAGTAGGGAAACAAACCTACCGAATGTTAGAAAAAACGGCTAAATATGTATTACGAGCATTGGCTTTACATCTAAATTTAGAAGAAACCTATTTTGACCAATACCTTGTAAATGGCAATAGTATTTTACGTCCAATTCATTATCCACCAATAAAAACAGCACCCAAAAATGCTGTAAGAGCAGCAGCACATGGAGATATTAATTTAATTACATTGTTAATGGGAGCGCAAGGAAAAGGCTTACAAGTACAAGACAATGCTGGTATTTGGCACGATGCTATTGCGCAACCCGATGAGTTGATGATTAATGTAGGCGATATGTTATCTCGCCACAGTAATAACAAACTAAAATCTACCATACACAGAGTGGTAAACCCTCCAAAAGAATTATGGGGAACATCGCGTTATTCTATTCCGTTTTTTATGCATCCTGTTTCTGATATGAAATTAGATGTTTTAGAAAATTGTATTGATACAGAAAATCCGAAGCAATTTGAAGATATTACCGCTGGTGATTTTTTAAACGAACGACTACGCGAATTAGGATTGATTAAGTAAAATTCGTCATTACGAATTCCGATAGAAAAATCGGAATGAAGTAATCTTATTTTATTAAAAAAGATTGCTTCGTACCTCGCAATGACAAGTAAAAAATAAAATGGCAAAAAAGAAGTTACAAAATTTATCGGATTTAGGAGGATTTGTTTTTTCAACCAATGATGATTTTGAATACGCATCAGAAGAAACAACAGCAACTTTAGCTAACAATAAGCAATATTTAGAAGCTCATTTTTCTAACAAAGGACGAGGCGGAAAAACTGTAACCGTAATTAAAGGATTTGAAGGAACAGATGAAGATTTAAAGCTTTTGGGCAAGTTTCTAAAAACAAAATGTGGCGTTGGTGGTAGTGTAAAAGATAAAGAAATTATTATTCAAGGAGATTTTAGAAATAAGATTATACAAGTTTTAGAAAAGGAAAAATATAATGTAAAACGGATTGGTGGATAATTATTTTTATTAATAGGTTAAAAATTTATTTAGTACATTTAGCACTTAAATTTTGTGAAAAAGAAAATAAAAGAGAAAATAAGTAACAAGCAACAAACTATTTTATTTTATTATGAATACCTCTTACTTACATATAACTAGTGGAGATTTTGCAACAAATGCAATTCAAAAACTACAATTAAAAGGAACAATTATTACATGGAGAGAAATGTTAAGCGAAGGCAAAACAACCTCTAATGTTGGTAGTGAAGATTTTTGGAAAAGTCGATTTGACTTCTTAAAATCATCGTATAAAATCACTAAAAAAACTTTTATTGATTATACTTTAAAAGAATATAGAAGCCTTTGTAAACAGAAAGATCAAGAAGGAATTGTATTATGGTTTGAACAGAATTTATTTAGTCAGATTAATATGATTGCAGTTCTTAATTGGTTAAAAAAACATCGAAAAGGAAGAACCATCTATTTAGTTTCTGACAAAGAATTTAAAAACTCTAAAGAACAGCTTCAAACCTCTTTTAAGCATAAAATAATGCTTACGCAAGATGATATTGAGTATGCAGATTATATTTGGCAATTGTACTGTTCTGATAGTCCGCTAAGATTAGAAACCGTTTTTTTACAAAATTCAAACACTACTTTTTCTCATTTAGAAAAAGCTATAAAATCTCATCTTTCAAGATTTCCATCCATAGAAAATGGATTAAATTCAGTTGAAAATAACATCTTACAAACAGCAAATCATCAAACATTAGAGAACAAAGAACAACTTGTAGAAAATTTATTAGTAAACCAAGGGGGTTTTGGGTTTGGCCATCTACAGTACAATAGAAAAATTGATAGTTTAAAAGAATTATTTTTGAGCTTTAACCCCGTAAAAATATCAAAAACTGGTAAAAAGATTTTAGAAAATCAAGTAAACTATTATGCTAATTTACGTTCGGATTTTTCGTACCTTGGTGGCGCAAAAAAATATAATTTTTTGTATTATAATGCCACAGAAAAGTTGCTAAAAATTTCATCATAAAATGAGCATAAAAGAATCCGAATTAATTTTAAATCCAGACGGTAGTGTTTATCATTTAAATTTACAACCAGAAAATATCGCTACAGATATTATTTTTGTGGGTGATCAAGATAGAGTTGATAAAATAACACGCCATTTTGATTCCGTTGAATTTACTACTCAAAAAAGAGAGTTCAAAACTAGTACAGGTATTTATAAAGGTAAAAGAATGTCCGTAATCTCTACAGGGATTGGTCCTGATAATATTGATATTGTTATGAACGAATTAGATGCGTTGGTAAATATCGATTTAAAAACCAGAACCATAAAAGATACTCATACCTCCTTAAATATTGTTAGAATAGGAACTTCTGGTTCTTTACAAAAAGACATTCCTATTGATAGCTTTGTATTGGCAAAATTCGGCTTGGGTTTTGACGGCATGCTTCATTCCTACGATTGCGAGCATGTATTAGAAAAAGATATTGAAGATGCTTTTATAGCACACACAGATTGGTGCTCTAGAAAAGCTAGACCCTATGTAGTAAAAAATAGCGCTTCCTTAGAAAAAAGATTGGTAAGTAACAAGGTTTTTATTGGTTTTACTGCTACTGCTGTAGGGTTTTATGGTCCTCAAGGTAGAGTTTTACGGTTACCTTTACAAGATGCCAATTTAAATAACAAAATTGACTCTTTTAACCATAACGGAACGCGCGTTACGAACTTAGAAATGGAAACTTCTGCTATTTACGGATTGTCAAAATTATTAGGGCATAATGCTTGTTCTATGAATGCTATTATTGCCAATAGAGCCAACGGAACGTTTAGTAAAGATTATCAAAAAGTTATAGAGCAATTAATTAATTATACTTTAGATAAATTAGCTGAATAATAAAATCTTAATTTGATAAAATAAACTGTACCTTTATCTCGTTAAATAAATAAACAACAATGAAAAAAATAGTATTTATAGCAATTTGTATTTTAGGTGTTTTAAGCCTATCTTCATGTAGAAGTTCTTCTAAATCTTGTGGATTGGCAGAAACAACAATTCAAACGCAACAAAATATACAATCTAATCAGCTTTTAAAAGCGTAGATAATATTTCTTATATTTCAAATTCAATACATCTGCATTTAGCAGATGTATTTTTTTACCAATTTATAGTTTCCTTTCCTATACTTTTTAAATATTCATTCGTTTTAGAAAAGTGTTTACAACCAAACCAACCTCTCCATGCTCCTAACGGAGACGGATGCGGAGCCTTAAAAACAATATGTTTTTCAGTATCAATACTACTCCCTTTTTTTTCTGCAAATTTTCCCCAAAGTAGAAATATTACATTTTCTTTTTCTTCGGATATTTTAGATATTACAGCATCCGTAAACTGCTCCCATCCTTTTTTTTGATGACTTCCTGCCTCGTGTGCTCTTACCGTTAATGTTGCGTTTAACAATAACACTCCTTGTTTTGCCCACTTTTCTAAATTGCCACTTTGTGGATATTCTTTACCTAAATCGGCAGAAACTTCTTTGAAAATATTTTTTAATGATGGTGGATGCTTTATACTATCGTACACAGAAAAACACAAACCATTTGCTTGGTTCTCTCCATGATAAGGATCTTGCCCAATAATGACCACTTTTATAGCATTAAAAGAACAAAAATTAAAAGCAGAAAAAATAGCTGTTTCCTTCGGATAACATGAATAATTTTGATACTCAGACTCTATAAATTTGGCTAAATTTTTAAAATAAGGTTTTTTAAATTCTTTTTGTAAAATATTTTTCCAACTATCGGCAATTTTTACCTGCATACTTTCTATTTTTGTCATCAATTTTTCAAATATACAACTTTGCCTATATCAGAAAAAACTTTACAAGACTTAGAGCTTACAACGGTTTTAGAACACGTTGCAAATTACTGTATTTCAGGTTTAGGTAAAAAGCGAATCCTATCGATACAACCCATTCAAAAAAAGGAAGATTTACAGAAAGAACTTGCTTTGGTAAATGAGTACCTAAACTCTTTTATTAGCGAAAACCGAATACCAAATCATGCTTTTGAAGATATTTCTGATGAAATATTTACCTTAAATATTGAAAACAGTTTCTTAGAAGAAAGTTCTTTTTTAAAAATTGCAACAGTATCAGAAACAGTAAATGAAAATTTAAAGTTTTTTAAAAAATTTAAAGACTACTTCCCTACTCTATTCACCAACAGTCAAGAAATTGAACTAACTACTGTATTGATTGATAATATTAAAAAAATAATCACTTCCTACGGAAAAGTTGCCAACAATGCATCACCTATTTTAAAAGAAATCAGAAAAGAAATCGGAAAAATTAGAGGAAAAATTGGTGGGAGCTTTATCAGTGATTTAAGCAAATACAATAGTCTAGGATATTTAGATGATATTAAAGAAACAGTAATTGATAACTATCGTGTTTTGGCAGTACAGGCAATGTATAGACGAAAAGTAAAAGGTAGTTTTTTAGGAACTTCTAAAACAGGAAGTATTGTTTATATTGCACCACAAGCTACTTTAAATTACAGTAGAGAATTACAAAATTTACTGTACGAAGAGCAACAAGAAATTGTAAAAATTTTAAAAGAACTAACCAATAAAACTCGTCAATATATTGGTCTTTTAAAACAGTATGTAAACTATTTAGCACATTTAGACGCTGTTGCATCTAAAGCAAAATATGCCCAAAAAATCAATGGAATTTTGCCAAAAATTACTACTGAAAAGAAGATTTACTTTAAAAATGCGTACCACCCTATTTTGTGGGTGAGTAATAAGGAGAAAAATATTGAAACTATTTCGCAAACATTATCTCTTCATAAAAAACAACAAATTATTGTTATTTCAGGTCCCAATGCTGGGGGAAAAAGCATCACTTTAAAAACCATTGGGTTGCTACAAGTAATGCTACAAAGTGGCTTGTTAATTCCTGTGGATGAACGTAGTGAAACATATCTTTTCGATACTATTTTAACAGATATCGGAGACAATCAATCTATTAAAAATCAGTTAAGTACCTATAGTTATCGCTTAAAAAATATGCGTAATTTTTTACGGAAATGCAATCAAAATACGCTCTTTTTAATTGATGAATTTGGTACAGGCTCAGACCCAGAATTAGGGGGTGCTTTAGCAGAAATTTTCTTAGAAGAATTTTATAGCAAAAATGCCTTCGGAATTATTACCACACACTACGCTAATTTAAAGGTCTTGGCAAACGAATTAGAAAATGTAACCAATGCCAATATGCAATTTAACGAACGGACTTTAGAGCCTTTGTATAGGTTATTTATTGGACAAGCAGGTAGTTCTTTTACTTTTGAAGTAGCTCAGAAAAACGGCATTCCGTTCAATATTATCAATCGAGCAAAAAAACGTGTTGAGACTGAAAAAATTCGTTTAGATAAAACCATTTCTAAATTACAAAAAGAAAGAAATCGTTTACAAAGAACTTCAGATAGTTTAGACAAGCAAAAATTTAAAGGACAAGAACATTTAGATAGCTTACAAGAAAAGGAAGAAAAAGTTCAAAATAAACTGGCTGGTTTTCAAGAGTTGTATGACAACAATCAACGAATGTTATCTTTAGGTAGAAAAATAAATGAATTATTAAACAAATACTTTCAAACCAATAATAAAAAAGAGCTGACCAGTAATTTTAC
Source organism: uncultured Flavobacteriaceae bacterium (assembly GCA_964655585.1). Lineage (GTDB taxonomy): Bacteria > Bacteroidota > Bacteroidia > Flavobacteriales > Flavobacteriaceae > Polaribacter. Next base: position 20,317 of record CAZZNK010000018.1, on the reverse strand, counting down.
AAAATGGGTAGCTTCAGAAAAAACAAAACGATTAAAAAAAGCACCTCCAAAAGCAAAAACAAAAATAGCAAAGAAAAAAGAAAATAGTGTAGCCCAACAACAAAAAGAGATCATTCAAAAAATAGAAAAAGAAGTCTTACAAAAAGTGGTTGAAGTTAGAAAAGAAAACAACCTGAAAGCAGCAAAAATTGCCAAAGAAAGAGCCGCTTATATTTTTAATATAAATGATAGAGTCCGTTTAATAGATGGAAACTCTGTGGGAACGATCGATAAAATTGAAAAGAAAAATGTGTTTATCAACTATGGTATTTTTACTACAAAAACTACGGTAGATAAAATTGAATTGGTAGAGAGTGCTAAGAAGTAAAATGTTTAATTTTTTCTTATCAGATATAAACGCAAAATTATAAATTTTTCGGACTTCATAAATATACTTGAACTTTCGGTAAATACTAATCTAAAGCATTAAATATATACTGTATTTTGTATAGTATTTTATTTCTGATACAACTCCTTTACGAAACTCAAATCAGTCAATTTATCAATCTCGTAGAAGTATTTTAATTGCCACTCTTGAGTTTTTTTCGCTTGCTTATTTTCTGCATTATCCCATTTTGGATAAACTCTAAATCCCCTTTTTCCGTCTTTTTTTTCCGTTGATATTATTCCTTTATTAATTAGTTCATATTTTGGGAATACAAATTGTCCAAAATTATTTTCCGTTTTCACATTGATTACATAAAAATCAATTCGGTCAATTTCGCTAAAAGGTTCAGTTATTCCTTTTTTATTCCGTTTCCAAAATGTCACAAATTGTCCGACTTTTTTTGGTGTAATTTTAGAACTTCTGCTGATAATTTTCATTCCGTTCAGTTCGAATTGACAAGCGTCATATTCCGTTCCTTCAAGTTCCTTATTCATTTTTGAAATTTGAAAACCACACCTATCGTAAATTTCAATTTTATGCATCAGTCTTACTATTCCGTTAATACTGTTTTTTTTTTACGTTACATACAACTCCGAAAAAATAATGTAACGTTTTAACGTTCTTTATTTTTAGTACAGCTAAGTTAAACTAAAGAAATGATAAAGGTTAAAGGACTACTCCAATTGCTTCATTTCATCATTATAAAACTCACCAGCAGCATCCATTAGAATAGCTACTTCGTTTGCCATTTCGTTTTCATCCGTACCAATTAAATCATCATACCAATCTATTGTATCATCTTTTAAATTGATTAAAAAACGAGGAAATTCTGTATGTAAAACAAAAATATCATCAGGAAAATTACTATTGTCTGCTAATAAAAATTTAGGAAGGCTCATTGTGATTGTTTTCTATTAATTTCTGTGTCAATTTATGAAAGCGAATATATAACATTATTGCCGATACTGTCAAAGAAATTAGCAATCCGTACCAAATCCCTTCGGTTTTTAAATCGGTGTACAGTCCCAAATAATAACAAATAGGAAATCCAATAACCCAATAAGCAATAAATGTGATTAACATGGGCATTTTTACATCTTGTAAACCTCGTAAAGCTCCTAAAACAACGGCTTGTATTCCGTCTGAAAGTTGAAAAAACCCAGCAATAACAATCAACATAGATGCAGATTCTATTACTGACTGATTGTCTATATAATATGCTGGTAAAACATCTTTTAAAAGGATAAAACCTGCCGCAAAAAACAAGTCGATAATAATCATCAATAAGAAAATAGAAATCGCAATTCTTCTCAATTCTATATAGTTTTTTAATCCCTTTTGATTTCCCACTCGTATGGTTGCTGTTACTCCTAAACCCACAGCAATCATAAATGTCATAGATGCTAAATTCAATGCAATTTGATTGGCTGCCTGTGCATTTGTTCCTAAAGCTCCTGCCAAAAAAACACCCGAAGCAAAAACACCAACTTCAAAAAACATTTGTAATGCCGTTGGATATCCTAAACTAAATACTTTTTTAATGACCTTCTTTTTTATTTCTGAAAAAGAAAATCCTTTTAAATATGGTGCAAATTTCTCTTTTGAATGTATGATATACATTAAAAACAACAACATTGCAAAACGAGAAAATAAAGTTCCGTATGCAGCACCAACAACACCCATTTCTGGAAAAATCCAAATACCATAAATCAATACATAATTAAAAGCTACGTTAATAATATTGGCAATAATAGTAGCTCTCATTGCATATTTTGTAAGCGATAAACCATCTGCAAATTGTTTAAATCCTTGAAAAATTAACAACGGAATCATAGAAAAAGAGACCACATTAAAATACGGAATTGCCAACGCTACCACTTCTTCTGGTTGATTCATCATCGATAAAATTGGGCGCATTAATAATAATGCTAAAAAAAGAAAAACACCTAAAACGGTAGATAATAAAATTCCATGCTGAAAATAACTTCTACCCTTTTTAATATCCTTTTCTCCATCAGCTTCTGCAATTAAAGGTGTTATTGCAAATGTAAAACCAATACCTAAAGACAATGCTAAAAAAATAACTCCGTTACCCAAAGATACTGCTGCCAAAGGAGCTGCACCTAATTGACCAACCATTAAATTATCTGCCAAACCAACCAAAACATGCCCTAATTGCCCTAACATAACTGGGTATGCAATGTGCATATTCTTTTTAAATTCTGATGTATATTGAGCTAAATTCACTTTTAAAAAATTATTTTTTCAGTCTGCGAAGATACTTTATTTAACAATTATTTTTATAAGTTAACATCAAAAAAAACATAAAAATTGGTTATTTTTGTGGCTCATCTAAAAAAATAAAATGGCAACAGTTACTCTAAAAGGAAATAACATAGAAACTATTGGGAGTTTACCGAAAGTTGGAGACAAAATACCTGATTTTCAATTAACAGCAACCGATTTATCTAAAAAAACCTTATCCGATTTTTTAGGAAAAAGATTGATTTTAAATGTTTTTCCTAGTATAGATACAGGTACTTGTGCAGCATCTGTTAGAAATTTTAATAAAGAAGCTGCTACTTTAAAAAATACAAAAGTTTTATGTATTTCTAGAGATTTACCGTTTGCTCAAGCACGTTTTTGTGGTGCAGAAGGATTAGAAGATGTAATAATGCTTTCTGACTTTGCAACAGGAAAATTTGGTAAAGATTTTGAACTTGAAATCACAACAGGTCCTTTAGCGAACCTACATTCAAGATGTATTATTGTTGTTGATAAAAAGGGAACCGTTTTATATACAGAACAAGTTTCTGAAATTGTTGATGAACCAAATTACGCCAAAGCATTAAAAGAAATTAACAAATGAAAAACCCAAATGATGGTTTTATAAAAGGAAGATTACGCAGTGTAAAATTTGCCTTAAAAGGAATGTGGCTCTTATTAACTACAGAAGACAGTATAAAAGCACAATCTTTTTTTGCTTTTTTAATTATTATTGCTGGTTTTTATTTTGATATTTCTGCCACAGAATGGATGCTTCAGCTTTTAGCAATTGGTATGGTTTTGGTTGCAGAATCTTTAAATACTGCGATTGAAAAAGTGGCTGATTTTATACATCCAGATTATCATGAAAAAATTGGTTTTATCAAAGATATTGCTGCTGGCGCTCCTGGTTTTGCTGCAATTATTTCTTTAATCATTGCTGCAATTATTTACATTCCTAAAGTATTGCCTTTAATCTAAGGAAATACTATATTTACGAATTGGTAATACCAACGAATCTATGGCAAAAAGAGCAACGAAAAAAACAAAGAATACGGTAATATCTAAAAAGAAAAAGGGTTTCCTTTCTTTTTTAAAAAATAGACAAACTCAAACTATTATAGGTTCTTTTTTAATTCTATTTGCTGTTTTCTTAGCAATTGCCTTCATTTCATTTTTCTTTTCTTGGCAAGAAGACCAAAGTACTTTAACGCATTTAACTGATAAAACAATAACTAGTAAAAACCTATTAGGAAAGTTGGGGGCAAAAGTCAGTCACTTTTTTATTTATAGAGGTTTTGGTATCTCTGCATTTATAATTCCTGTTTTATTATTTATTTCAGGTTTGTATTGGTTATTAAAACTCAAGGCATCTAAAATTGTTGTTACTTGGAACTGGGGTTTATTATCAATGCTATGGCTTTCTATTTCTTTAGGGTTTGTAGGTGAAAAACAAGCTCTTTTATCTGGTATTATTGGTTTTGAAGTAAATGAGTATTTACAAGCTTTTCTTGGTAAAACAGGATTGGCAATTATCCTCTTTTTCTTTTTTATTGCCTATTTAGTTATCCGATTTAAGATAACTCCTGAAGCTATTGCAAAGAAAATTCCAAAGAAAGAGGCAGAGAATAACATAGATACTATTAGTGTTACTGATAGCGTTAAAAAAGAATCATCCGAAGAAAATATTGAAAAAACTGAGTTTGAATTGTCTGTAGAGAACTTACAACCAACCATCTCAAACCATTCTGGTGTTGATACACCTGTAAAAGAAAAAACGATTCCTCTTAAAAAAACTAAGGAAGAAGAAAAGGTAGAGATTATAGTAGAAAAAGTAGAGGAAGAAAAAAGTGTTACCGAAAACTTATCGGATAAGTTAATTAAAGATTTTGGTGAATTTGATCCTACATTAGAACTGGGAAGTTATAAATTTCCGACTTTTAACTTATTAAAACAATATAACGAAAGCATTTCTATTGATCAAGATGAACTAGAAAATCATAAAAACCGAATTGTAGAAACCTTAAAAAACTATAAAATTGGTATTGCAGAAATTTCAGCAACTGTTGGTCCTACAATTACATTGTATGAAATTGTACCCGAAGCAGGTATCCGAATTTCAAAAATTAAAAATTTGGAGGATGATATTGCCTTGTCCTTATCGGCATTAGGAATTCGTATCATCGCTCCTATTCCTGGTAAAGGAACCATTGGTATTGAGGTGCCTAACAAAAAATCGACCATTGTGTCAATGCATTCTGTAATTGCATCAAAAGCGTTTCAAGAATCGCAAATGGAACTTCCTATTGCTTTAGGGAAAACTATTTCTAACAAAACCTTTGTAGTAGATTTAGCGAAAATGCCCCACTTGCTAATGGCAGGTGCAACAGGACAAGGAAAGTCGGTTGGATTGAATGCTGTATTAACATCATTATTATACAAAAAACATCCTGCAGAAGTAAAATTTGTTTTGGTTGATCCAAAGAAAGTAGAATTGACTCTCTTTAATAAAATTGAACGCCATTATTTAGCAAAACTCCCTGATGAAGAAGAAGCAATAATTACTGACACCACCAAAGTTGTAAATACCTTAAACTCTTTGTGTATTGAAATGGACAACCGTTACGATTTGCTTAAAGATGCAATGGTTAGAAATATCAAAGAATACAATACAAAGTTTAAAGCGAGGAAATTAAACCCAGAAAATGGACATCAGTTTTTACCTTATATTGTATTGGTTATTGATGAGTTTGCTGATTTAATTATGACTGCGGGTAAAGAAGTAGAAACTCCTATTGCTCGTTTGGCACAGTTAGCTAGAGCTATTGGTATTCATTTAATTGTAGCAACACAAAGACCTTCTGTAAACGTAATTACAGGAATTATCAAAGCCAATTTTCCGGCAAGAATTGCTTTTAGAGTAACATCTAAAATAGATTCGAGAACTATTTTAGACGCTCCAGGAGCAGATCAATTAATTGGTCGTGGAGATATGTTATATTCTGGTGGTAACGATATGATTCGTATTCAATGTGCTTTTGTTGATACTCCCGAAGTAGAAAAAATTACAGATTTTATCGGTTCGCAACGTGCGTATCCTGAAGCATATCTATTACCCGAATATGTTGGTGAAGAAGGTGGCACAACTCTTGATAATGATATAGCAGAGAGAGATAAATTGTTTAAAGATGCCGCAGAAATAATTGTTACAGCACAACAAGGTTCTGCCTCTTTATTACAACGAAAACTAAAGTTAGGGTACAACAGAGCTGGTAGGTTGATAGATCAACTAGAGGCTGCTGGTATTGTTGGTGGCTTTGAAGGAAGCAAAGCAAGACAAGTATTAGTGCCTGATTTTATTGCTCTAGAACAATTATTAGAAAACGAAAAAAAGCAATCATAAAAGATGAAAAAATTAAGTACATTATTTTTAGGATTATTAATTACAATTGGCGGTTATGCTCAAAATTCTACAAAAGCAAAAGCTTTATTAGATGAAGTTTCTACAAAAATGGGAGCTTATAAAAATATGTATATTAGTTTTAGCTCTACATTAACCAATGAAGATGCTGGTACTAATGATACTATGAGAGGTAACATTATTTTACAAGGAGAAAAATACAACCTAAACTATTTAGGAAATAACTTTATTTTTGATGGAACAAAACTATATGTTATCAATAATGAAGAACAAGAAATAAACATCTCTGAAGGAGAACTCGAAGAGGATGATGGTTTTATTTATCCATCAAAATTATTAACTTTTTATAAAGAAGGTTATAGTTATTCTATGGGGAAAATTAAAAATATTAGAGGCAGAAAAGTACAATTTATAAACCTCACTCCTATTGATAGTCATTCAGAGATTGTAAGCGTTCAGCTTGGTGTAGATGCCAAAACAAAACATATTTACAAACTAATTCAAGTTGGGGCTAACGGATCAAAAACAACTTTTACGATCACTAAATTTAAAAGTAACCAGCCTGTTTCAGAAAAACTATTTACTTTTGACAAAGAAAAATTCTTACAAAAAGGATTTACTATTGATTAATAATCAACCCTAATCTCTTTGCATACAAGTAAAAGGAATGAAAATTTTAGATAAATACATACTTAAATCGTTTTTAGTTCCTTTTTTTGCTACGTTTTTTATCGTGCTTTTTGTACTTGTTATGCAAGTGCTTTGGCAAACTTTAGAAAACATTGCAGGTAAAGGAGTTAGTATCCTTTTTATTCTTAAATTTTTATACTATACCGTTTTAATGATGATACCACAAGCATTGCCTATTGGTGTGCTTTTATCATCCATAATGGCTTTAGGAAGCTTAGGAGAAAACTATGAGTTTGCCGCAGCAAAATCTGCTGGTGTTTCTTTACAAAGACTAGTAAGACCACTTATTTTTTTAGCAATTATGTTTAGCGGAATAAATTTCTTATTCTTAAACAATATTTACCCGCATGCAATTTTAAAGCAAAAAAATCTATACTTAAATATTAAAAAGAAAAAACCATCTTTAGCCTTAGTTGCAGGAAGTTTTAATTCAGAAATACCTAAATATCAAATAAAATTTGATGAAAAATACGGCGAAAAAAAGAATCTCCTAAAAAATGTATTGATTTATGATTTATCTAGCGGAAGAGGAAATAAAAAAGTAATTACGTCTAAAAGAGGTAAAATAATTTCTGAAGAAGGAAGTAGATATATGAAACTCATTTTATACGATGGGTATTATTATGAAGAGCATGAAAAAGGAAGAACGGCATCTAATAGAAAAAAGATGCCTGCATCGAATGCAAGTTTTGATGAATATGAATTCAACATAGATATCTCCTCTTTTTCTGATGATGATTTAGATAAAGAACGCTTTAAAAATTCTTATAATATGCTTAGTGTACAGCAACTAAGTGATACCATACCCATAATGAAAAGTAATTATGATGAATATATTACTATTAGAGCAAAAAACATTTTTTCGAATGTAACTGCAAAAGGTTTATATAAATATCCTGATTCCTTAAAAAATAAAAAAATAGTTCCTATCATTTTAGATAATTTTAAACTAAATGAAAAAGTTAGTATCCTAAATAATGCCTCAACTGCAGCTAAAAGAACCTTGAGTAATTTAGAATCCAATAGAAAATCTTTAAAGATTAGAAGAAAAGCTTTAAATATGTTTGATATTGAATTTTACAACAGAATTGCTTTTTCACTTTCTTGTTTAATTCTATTTTTTATCGGCGCACCTCTAGGTTCTATTATTAGAAAAGGAGGTTTTGGCTTGCCAATGATTTTAGCCATTGCCATTTATGTACTCTATTTTTTTGGAAATACATTTGGTAAAAACATGGCAGAAGAAAGCACTATATCAGCATTTTTTGGTTCTTGGGTTGCTGTATTTATAATGGCACCAATCGGTTTTTTACTAACAAGAAGAGCTACAAACGATAAAGGATTATTTAGTATTGATACCGTTTTACAACCTATTAAAAATTTATTTTCAAAAATTTTCTCTAAAAGAACAACCAACACATGACACCACAAATAACAACTAAAACTACCCAGCTACACACTATATCAGAAGCAATTACCGATATTAAAAATGGTAAAATTATTATTGTTGTAGATGATGAAAACAGAGAAAATGAAGGAGATTTTATTGTTGCCGCAGAAAAGGCAACACCAGAAATCATCAACTTTATGGCAACTCACGGTCGTGGGTTAATTTGTGCGCCACTTACAGAAAACCGCTGTAAAGAACTCGATTTAAATATGATGGTAAACAACAATACAGACCCTCTAGAAACTGCATTTACTGTTTCTGTAGATTTACGAGGAAAAGGTGTTACCACAGGTATTTCTGCATCAGATAGATCAAAAACTATTGAAGCATTAATCAATAATGATACAAAACCTTTTGACTTGGCTAGACCTGGTCATATTTTTCCATTAAAAGCAAAAGAAGGTGGTGTTTTGCGTAGAACTGGCCATACAGAAGCTGCCATAGATTTTGCTCGTTTGGCAGGATTACAACCTGCAGGTGTTATTGTAGAAATAATGAATGAAGATGGTTCTATGGCACGTTTACCACAACTTTTAAAGGTTGCTAAAAAGTTTGATATTAAAATTGTATCAATTGAAGATTTGGTGGCATACAGAATGGAACACGATTCTTTAATTAAAAAGAAAGAAGATTTTGATATAAAAACTCGGTTTGGTACATTTAGATTAAGAGCCTATCAACAAACCACAAATAATCAGCTACATATTGCATTGACAAAAGGAAATTGGTCTAAAAACGACGCTGTTTTAACAAGAATAAACTCTACACTAGTTAATAATGATATTCTTGGCACTTTAACAAATGATGCCGATAAAAAATTAGACAGAATGTTTCAAATAATTACCAAAAATAAAAAAGGAGCTATTTTGTTTATCAACCAACAAAGTCAATCTTTAAATTTACTAAAACGATTATCTGCTCTAAAAGAAAATCAACAAAAAGGAGAAATGAAAGCTCCTAAAATTATAATGGACAATAGAGATTTTGGAATCGGTGCGCAAATTCTACACGATTTAAACATCAGTAAATTAAAATTAATTACAAATACACAACAACAAAAACGTGTTGGTATGATTGGTTACGGCTTAGAAATTACAGATTATATTAATTATTAAATTTATCCTAAAAAACTAAACTCACTTCCACTTTCAAATTCTTTTGGAGCTATATTTTGCTGAAATAATCTTGCAGAATAATTTCCTTTTAAAATAATTTGAGCACCTAAAACCTCTAACCAACCTCCTTCACGCAAACCCAAAACAGGTGTTTCATTAAAAACGTGGTATTCTTTGATACGCGTTTCTCGTGTTTCTCCCATATGCGTAGAACCTTTTAAAGGATCTAAATAATGTGCATTGATATTAAACGGAATAAAATGTAACGTATTGAAACTTGGCGGATACACAATAGGCATATCATTGGTATTCATCATCGTAACACCACAAATATTACTTCCTGCACTTGTGCCCAAATAAGGTGTACCATTTCCTACAACCTCCTGTAAATCAACCAATATATCCTTTTTATATAGTTGGTTTACCAATTCAAAAGTATTCCCTCCTCCTGTAAAAATACCCTCAGCATTTTGTATGGCTTTCTTCGGATTGTCAAACTGATGAATCCCTTTTACTTTAATATGGATAGTAGCAAAAGCTTTTTTGGCAATTTCGGTATATTCATTATAACTAATCCCGCTTGGTCTTGCATACGGAATGAATAAAATAGTTTTTACATTGCTAAAAAACGACGATAATGTTGGTAGAATATATTCTAAATAACCGCTTCCGTGAACCGTAGATGTACTGGCAATAATTATTTTTTTCATATCACAAAATTAAGCAATAATTACTTTAACAAAAATTTACAAAGGCTTTAATACAGTTTTAAGAAACATTCTCTTTTTCTTTGTTGTACAAAACCAACCAAACAAATGTTTAAAAATCTTTTTTTTATTTTTTTATTTACCTCATTTCTAGGAATTTATCAAAACAAACCTAAAATAATCTCTGGTAAAATTACCGATTCTTTGGGCATTGTAAAAAATGCACATATTATAAATTTAAACAGTAAAACTGGCGCTTTTAGTAATGACAAAGGATTATTTCAAATCCCTATGAATATAGGAGATTCGTTAAGAATATCATCCATACAACATAAAACAATGATTGTTTTTGCAAGTAAAATGGTCTATCAAACAAAAAAAATAAACATTGTTTTAAAAAGTAATATCATTACTTTGGATGAAATTATTGTTAAAAACCACAATTTAATTGGTGTTTTAGCACTTGATAATAAGAAAGTACCTAAACAAAAACGAGATTCCATTTTAAGAAATTTAATGACATTTACCGTAGCAGAATTAACCGACCCAGTTGCTGATGATTCTATCGATAAAATGAGACCGCCTGTTGTAAATACTGCACACGGAATTGATGCTGGATTCGGGGCAGGCGCAATTGCATTTATTCCTTTTAAAGATTCTGAACGTCTGTGGGCACTCCGAAGAAAATTAGCAAAAAGAGAAGCCTTTCCTGCAAAAATTTTATCAACATTAGGTGAAAATTTCTTTTTTAAAGAACTAAAAATTCCAAAAGAAAAATACCATCATTTTTTAGAGTATTGCAATCCACTTGGTATTGAAGATTTACACGCAAAAAACAAAGTGCTCCAATTAATTAAAATATTACAACAAGAAAGTAAAACATATCTAAAAATCATCAGAAAAGAGTAAATTGGCGCAATTATTGTTTTTAAAACCTTATGAAACTTAAAAAAATATATTTATTATTTCTCATCATTCCGCTTCTCTCCTTTTCTGTACATAAGTATTATTTAAGCTTAACACAGATAACCTATAAAGAAGAAGAAAAATCTATTCAAATAATTGTTAGTGTCTTTTTAGATGATATCGAAACTGCTATAAATAAAACAAACACTATTGATTTGCAGCTAACTACAAAAAAAGAATTACCAAATAATGATGTGTATTTTCAAAAATATTTACAAGAAAAACTACAGATAAAGGTTAATAATCAACCAAAAAAAATCAATTATATTGGCAAAGAATATGAAGATGATTTGGTCTATTTCTATTTAGAAATCACGAATATTAATAGTGTAAACAGCATTGAAATTACCAATAAAATACTGCAAAAACAGTTTCCGAAGCAACAAAATTTAATCAAATCAAAAGTAAACGGAATCCACAAAAGCGTGTTACTAACCGCAAAAAATGATAAAGCTTTGTTAAAATTTTAACATTGTTAAAATTTTCTATTTTCTAATTCTTATTTTGTGCCTTAAATAACCTAATTACTCAACCAATGAAAAACATTAGCTTACTCGTCTTTTCTTTCTTTTTTATCGTTGCAACTTCTGTAGCTCAAGACAAAAAAATAACAAAACAAGGACATACAAATACAAATAAATTTAGACAGTTAAAAGATGTTTTGGCAACACCAAATAGCCAACACACAGCATCTGGTGCTCCTGGTAAAAAATATACTCAACAAAAAGTTGATTATGTGATGGACATTGTTTTAGATGATGCCAACACTAAAATTACGGGGAATGAAACCATTACTTACCATAATAATTCAGAAGATGAATTGCCTTATTTATGGCTTCAGTTAGACCAAAACATGCGAGCGTCAGACTCTAAAACACCCGATATTCAATCTGGTAAAGTGCCAAAAAAAATACCTAAAAAGTGGTTTAACAGAGCTTTTCCTAAAAAACCATTTGATGGTGGTTTTAAAATTACCAGTGTAACAAATACTAATGGCAGTAATTTATCGCATACCATTAACCAAACAATGATGCGTATAAACTTGTCAAAACCTTTGGCATCAGGAGAATCCTTTACATTTAATATTTCTTGGTGGTACAACATCAATAATCACAGAACTCAAGGAGGAAGATCTGGTTATGAACATTTTTCTACTGATGGAAATAACAATTATGTAATCGCACAGTTTTTTCCAAGACTATGTGTGTATGATAATGTAGAAGGTTGGCAGAATGACCAATTTTGGGGAAGAAGTGAGTTTGCTTTAGAGTTTGGAGACTATACCGTAAACATTACAACGCCAAAAGACCATATGCTAGGAGCTACAGGAGTTTTACAAAACGAAAGTGATGTACTTACCAAAAATGAACAAAAAAGACTTGCAATCGCAAGAAAAACTTTTGACAATCCTGTATTGATTAGAACTCAAAAAGAAGCTGTAAAAATTGAAAATAAAAGAGCAAAAGGAACAAAAACCTGGAAATTTATCGCTAAAAATGTAAGAGATTACGCATTTGCAACATCAAGAAAATTTATTTGGGATGCAATGGCTGTAAACATTAATGGTAAAACCGTTATGGCATACTCATTATACTCAAAAGAAGCAAACCCTCTTTACGGAGAACATTCTACAAGAGCCGTTGCACAAACATTAAAAACATATTCTAAATATACATTCGATTATCCTTACCATAAAGCCATTTCTGTTGATGGGCAAATGGGTATGGAGTATCCACAAATTTGTTTCAATCCTGGAAGACCAAATCCTGATGGAACCTATTCTGATAGAACAAAGTATAGAATGATAAAAGTAACGATTCATGAAGTTGGTCATAACTTTTTTCCTATGATTATAAATTCTGATGAACGTCAATGGACTTGGATGGATGAAGGACTAAACTCATATATGGAAATGTTAGCTGAGTTAGATTATGATAAAAATTTTCCTATTACAAGAGGATACCCAAAAAATATTGTGAGATATATGAGCGGAGACCAATCTAAAATTGCTCCAATTATGACTAAAGGAGATAATGTCTATAGTTTTGGGAGCAATGCTTATGCAAAACCAGCTACTGCACTATGGATTTTAAGAGAAACAATTATGGGAAAAGAATTGTTTGATCATGCTTTTAAAACCTACGCCCAAAGATGGAAATTTAAACACCCTACTCCTGCAGATTTCTTTAGAACTATGGAAGATGCATCCGCTATGGATTTAGATTGGTTTTGGAGAGGATGGTTTTACACAACAGATGTAACTGATATAGGAATTAAAAGCGTTAAGAAATATTACACAAATAAAAATGATGATGAATCTGTCAATTTTATAGAAGATACTTCTCCAGGATTAAGTTTTAGTACTAAGAAGAGTAAAAACTCAAAATACCATTATCAAATTACATATAACAAACCGGGGGGGTTAGTAATGCCTATTATTGTTGAATTTACCTATAAAGACGGTACAAAAGAGAAAAAGACATATCCTGCACAAATTTGGAGGTATAATGATAAAGAAGTTACCAAAGTATTCTCCTCATCAAAAGAAATTAAAAATATTAAAATAGATCCAGATTTAGAAACTGCAGACGTAGATATTTCTAATAATAATTGGCCAAAAATAAAATCTAACAAATTCGATAGATTTAAACAAAAAATGAAAAACTAACAAAAATGATAAAGCTTTGTTAAAGTTTTATCATTTACAATCTATTTTGTACAGTTATTATTAATTTAGACCCCATTTTTAACATATAAACCATACCAAATGAAAAAAACAATTTTACTACTATTCTCTTTGCTTTTTGTAGTTACAGCATCTTTTGCTCAAGAAAAAAAGAAAGTACAAAAAGGACATACAGACCATAATAAGTTTAGGCAAATGAAAGATTTGTTGCCAACACCAAATAACCAGCACACTGCATCAGGAGCACCAGGTTATCAGTACACGCAACAAAAAGTAGATTATGACATGTCATTACGTTTAGATGAAAACACAAACCGTATTTATGGTGATGAGCATATTACCTACCATAATAATTCTAAAGATCAATTAGAATATTTATGGGTGCAATTAGACCAAAATATGAGAGCTGATGATTCTAAAACACCTAAAACTACTTCGGGTAAAACACGTTCTTTTTTAACGCCAAAGAGTTTTGAAAAAAAATATATGGGTGGAAAAAACGGATTTGGATTTAATATTGAAACTGTAGAAAGCAACGGTGTAAAATTATCTTACCTAATTAATAGCACCATGTTGCGCATAAATTTACCAAAAGCATTAGCTCCAGGAGATACTTTTAAATTTAGAATTAAATGGAACTATTTAGTAAACAACTATGTAAAAGATGGTGGTCGTTCAGGATATGAACTTTTTGAAGATGGTAACAAAGCTTATGTAATTGCACAGTTTTTCCCTCGTTTAGCAGTCTATAATAATGTAGAAGGATGGCAAAACATGCAGTTTTGGGGAAGAAGTGAATTTGCATTAGAGTTTGGAGATTATAATGTAAAACTAACCGTACCCGCAGACCATATTGTAGATGCAACAGGAGTTTTACAGAACGAAAAGAAAGTGTTGACAAAAACACAACAAAAACGTTGGAAAAAAGCAAGACAATCTTTCAAAGATCCTGTAATGATTGTAACCCAAAAAGAAGCAGAAAAAACAGAAAAAGGACGTTCAACAAAAACAAAAACATGGCATTTTAATGCTAAAAACGTAAGAGATTTTGCATTTGCATCTTCTCGTAAATATATTTGGGATGCCATGGCAACCAATATAAACGGTAAAACTGTAATGGCTGTTTCTTTATACCCAAAAGAAGGAAACCCTCTTTGGGAAGAGCACTCTACAAGAGTTGTTGCACATACTTTAAAAGGCTATTCAAAAATGACTTTTGATTATCCTTATCCTAAAGCAATTTCGGTAAATGCAAAACAACAAGGAATGGAATACCCTATGATTTGTTTCAACTTCGGAAGACCAAATAAAGACGGTACTTACTCCGATAGAGTAAAAAAAGGAATGATTGGTGTAATTACACACGAAGTTGGTCATAACTTTTTTCCAATGATTGTAAACTCAGATGAACGTCAATGGACTTGGATGGATGAGGGAATTAATTCTTTTGTAGAAATACAAGTAGAATTAGATTATGATGCCAAACTTTTCGCAAAAAATCCGGCAAAAAACATTACTCGTTATATGGGTGGAGATCAAAAAAATATCTCACCTATTATGTCTCAAGGAGATTATGTAAAACAATTCGGTGCCAATGCTTATGCAAAACCAGCAGCAGGTCTATATATGTTGCGTAATACTATTATGGGACCAGAATTATTTGACTATGCCTTTAGAACCTACTCAAAACGTTGGATGTTTAAACACCCTACTCCTGCAGATTTCTTTAGAACTATGGAAGATGCTTCTGCAATGGATTTAGATTGGTTTTGGAGAGGATGGTTCTATACCACAGATTTTAATGACATTGCTGTAAAAGGCGTAAAAGCAATGTATGTTTCTGATAAACCAGATGAAAAAACAAGAAAATTAATAGAAAAATACAAAGCTTATTTTGGAAAAATGGGCGATTTAGTTTTCCTTACGGATAAAAAAGAAGATGCAAAATCTGAAGTTTTAGATAAATACATGAGTACTCTTTCAGTAGAAGAAAGAAAAAAGATGCCAAAATATATTTATCAAGTAGCTTTTGAAAAATTTGGAGGCTTAGTAATGCCTATCATTGTAGAGTTAACGTATGCAGATGGTACAACAAAGCGAGAAACGTTTCCTGCACAAATTTGGATGAAAAACGATGCGATTGTAAACCGAGTTTTTGCTTCTACAAAAGAAATTGTAAAAATCACCGTAGATCCAGACTTTGAAACTGCTGATGTAGATACTTCTAACAACAGTTGGCCCAAAAAGAAAGACTCTAAGTTTGATACATTTAAAAAGAAGAAAATGAAAAATTAATATTTTTTAAATTTCTATTTAAAAAGTCCAATCTGAAAAGGTTGGATTTTTTTTGTTAAAAAAATAAAAGCGATTACTTATATTTGTCTTATACTAACTACTCTAAATGAAAAATATTTCCCTCATTTTTTTCTTTTTGTTTACGCAATTATTTGCTCAAAAAGAGATAAAATTTCATCAAAAAGGCTTAAAATCAACACTAGATTCTTTAGAAACTATTTGTGAAGTAAATCCTAAAAAATTCTTTCGTTTAATAGATTCTTTAAAACCTACTGTCTCAGAAAAAGACACTCCTCTTTTTATGGTGCAATATCATTATTTAAAAGGGTGTGCTTATAGAAATTTAGGGAAATTTAAAGAACTCTACCATCACTTTGAAAAGACTAAAGAGTATGCAATTTCTTATGAATATAGACAGTATTTAGCAGAAGTATATAGAGAAATGGGAGATGAATACATTGATTCTAATATGTATAAAAAAGCTATTGAAAGTTATGAGAATGGAAAAAAAAAATATGCAGAATTTAACAACGAAAGAGGTGTTCTAACTTGTTCTTACGAAGGGTTTATAGAAAGTTTACAAGGAGATTACGCTTTGTCTACTACTATTTTAAAAGCAAACTTAGAGCGGTACAAAAAATCACACCCCTTATATTTAGACGCTCTAAGTACTATTTCTCAAAATTATTTGGCTTTAAAAGATATTGATAGTGCTTTTGCCTATGCTCAAAAATTACCTTTTCACATAAAAGATATTAATAATTACAATTATCAATTTTTTTATTACTATGTGGCAAATAAATATTATGTTGACAAAAAAAATATTGAAAAAGCAGCAAAATATAGTGATTCAATGGGAGGAATGCGGTTTGAATACGAAAACAATAAATATTATTTTGAAAGTAAAATTGCAGTTGCCAAACTCTCTAATGATGTTAAAACTCAACTTTCATACTCAGATTCTATTAAAAAAATTACCCAAAAACATATTGAGGAACTAGAAACAAAAAAAGTTTTTGATACTGAAGAAATTGCTGATAATAAGAGTACAATTATCAGTCAGAAAAAAACTTTTTTCAAAGGGGCTTTAGCATTTGTGTTTTTACTTTTTATTCTTGTACTTGTTGTCTTTTTTGGTGTTAAGAAATACAATCGCTATAAAAAACAACAAAATAGTATTATTGCTCAAATGCAAAAAGAACTTCAAAGCTCATTAATTAAATTACAAAAACAACCTACCAAAAAAAATACTACAACTATTTCTGATAGAATTATAGAGTTGGCTAAAAAAAATAATCTTACAGAAAGAGAGTCAGATGTGTTACTACAAATTACGAATGGATTAAACAATAAACAAATTGCAGAAGAACTTTTTGTTTCTGTCAATACCATAAAATACCATACACGTAATTTGTATGAAAAACTAAATATTAAAAAACGTACAGAAGTTACTTCTAAAGTATTGCAATCGTAACATTTTTTATTATTCTACTAAAAACACATCATTTCTCATTCATAATTAAAAAATCGTAATTTCTAATTAATACACCCCGTATAAATACCTATTTTTTTAAAAAACCCAGTAAAATAAGGAAAAACCTACCCAAAAGTATGGGTTAAAAGCCCAAATACTACCCAAAAGGGTGGGATAAAAATAAAGAAATTAACGTAGAATTGCATAGAATTTAAAACCAATGCATAAAATAGTTGTCATTGCGATGAGGAACGAAGAAGCAATCTTAACAATAAAAAGAAATAACAAATGACTAAAAACATACATAAAAAATCATTGCGTTATACTTTACACGAAAATAAAAGAAAGGTAAAAAGTGTGACCAAAAAACTAATAGGTATGAGTGTATTTCTAAGTATTTTTTTTATAGCCATTAGTATGATACATTTATCAAAAATATATGTTATTGGGGGTATTCTTTTTATCAGTTATAGCTGCTATTTATGTTATACCCTATTTACCCTTTGGCAACGCAATAAAAACATTAAAACAAAACTTAAAACTTTATAAAACTACTATCTAAAAACCTTATATGATGAAAAAAACAATATTCTTTATTTTTCTACTTTTCAGTACCATTATTTATGCCCAATTAGAAGAGGGACCAATTCTTATTTCAGGAGCAGGAACTGCAGTTGTTAATGGTACCTACACAAAGCAAGGTGTTAGTGACGGCGTAAATTATTATTCAAACGGAACAGCGTTTTTATATCGATTATCTTTTAATATTGGTTTTCCTGAAAAGTACTGGAGAATAGGAACTGCATTAAATGCAAATGCCATTGGTAGCATTTACTATTCTAGTAATAACATTGTTTCTGATAGCCCAAATACCCCAATAGGAAAAAGTTTCGATACTAATTTGGGTATCTTACTTGGGGTTGCTCCTGCTCCAACGTTATCATTGTTAGCACCTTCTGTTTCTACAACAAACTCTAGTTCAATTACTACAACTTCTGCAACTTTAGGAGGCAATGTAACCTCAGATAATGGATTTGCAGTCACAGAAAGAGGTATCGTTTATTCATCTACAGACAGTACACCAACTATAGGAGAAGCGGACGTAACCAAAGACACCAATGGTACTGGTACAGGTGTGTTTTCTAAAAGCATTACAGGTTTAGCAGACGGCACATTGTATTATTACAAAGCTTATGCCATTAATAATAAAGGTACAGGTTATGGAGCCGTAAAAATATTTACTACCCTTAACATAGCTAATATTGTAAGTATTGTTAGACAAACCCCTGTTTTAGAAGAAACTACTGCTACAACGGTTATCTTTAGAGCTACGTTTGATGGTGCTGTGAAAAATGTAGATATTACAGATTTTACAATCAACTCAACAGCTGGTGGTAGTATCAATTCGATTACTGCAATTAGTACCAGTGTGTACGATGTAGAAATTACAGGGTTATCATCCGCAGGAACTATTGGTTTGGGTATAAAAGGAGTAAACGGAGAAAGTGGTACAAATAATATTTTAACAATATACGGAGATGGTGGTATAGAAGCAATAAGTGTAGATCAATCTACTACCAACGATTATTTAAACCAAGCCAAATTAGGGCAAACCTTTACGGCAACAACCTCTAATACGTTTACAAAATTTACCATCTACCCAAAAGCAGGAAATCACACTTTTTCTGGTACCGCAGATTTAAAAATTTATATTGGAGATGAAAGTGCTGGTGGAGCCACTTTATTATTTACAGAAAGTATCAGCATAACTTCTAGTACAGATAGTGCAGGTCAAATCTTTATTTTAGGCACACCACAAAGTGTTACTTCAGGAAACACCTATAGCATTGTATTAGATAATTTTTCGGGTGCTGGGGCACAAGCATTAGAATCAAATACAGCTGTAAGTTATACAGATGGTCACGTAATTTTTACAGGACAAACTGGTGCACATAGTGATTTTGATTTAAAAATTAAAATTTATGAAACAGGAGCTCCTTTTACTGATGGTCCAGCATTGGCAACCACAGCACCAACTACCAATGAAACCTATACAAAAGTAACAACTCCTATAGTAAGCACTACAGTTGCAAGTAATATAACAGCAACAACAGCAGATTTGGCAGGTAACGTTACAGAAGATGCAGGTTTTGCCGTTACAGAACGTGGTATTTTGTACTCCACCACAGATACCAATCCAAAAATAGGCGATGCAAGTGCAACCAAAGATGCCAACGGAACAGGAACTGGTGTTTTTACAAAGAACATTACAGGTTTTACTGCCAATACCATTTATTATTACAGAGCCTATGCTACCAATAGTAACGGAACAGGCTATGGAGCTGTTAAAAGCTTTTCGTTAAACAATGCTTTGCATTTTTTAAATGGTAATGGTTCTAGAGTAACCATTGCAGACCATGTCGCTTTTGATTTTTCTGGAGGATTTACCGCAGAAGCGTGGATACGTCCAGATGTTTTAAACACACGTAATGTATTTAGTCAATATAAGCTTGGAACACCTGTTGAAAAAGCATTTTCAGTATTTCTATTAGCCTCTGGGAGACTTGAATTTACGGTTACTACAGATGGTTCTACAGATTTGTTTTTTGAAACTAATACTACTATTGCTATTAATACTTGGACACACGTTGCCTTTACCTTTGATGGTACTACGATGAAAGCATATATTAACGGAATTGCATCAGGTACAAAAGCGGTAACAGGAACAATGTTTAATAGTACTGGTTCTATAGAAATTGGTGCAAGAAATAATGCGCACTTTTTTGATGGTGCTATTGATGAAGTCCGTTTTTGGACTCGT
>CAZZNK010000017.1:23401-30888 GCA_964655585.1 uncultured Flavobacteriaceae bacterium | reverse complement strand
CAACAACAACAGTTTTTAATTCTTTTTTTTACATTAATAAGCACATTCTCTTTTACGCAAACAGGTAATATAAAATTAGGTACTGGAGCTGGTAGTTCTATTACTTCTGGCGATTACAATGTAATAATAGGAGATTCTACTGCTACAAATCTAAGCTCATCTTCATTTACTGTTATTATAGGGTCAAGAGCGGGGTTTAATAGTCAATATACTTCAGCAAGTGAAAATATATTTATTGGGTATCAGGCAGGGTATACTAACACTACAGGTCGCGATAATACTTTTATAGGATTTAGAGCGGGGTATTTTAATGTTAATCCGGCAGATAATACGTTTATAGGTAATGGTGCAGGTTTTAATAATACTCATGGAGGTGACAATACTTTTTTAGGAGAAGCTGCAGGTGCTTATGTAACCACTGGAGATGATAATACTTTTATAGGGCATAAAGCTGGGGCGGGTTCATACTCCAGTATTACTACAGCCTCAACTGCCATTTATGGTATAGAAGCCATAACTGGCTCTGATAATACTGCAGTGGGTTCAACTGCTTTATTTAGTATTAGTTCTAACTTTAGAAATGTTGCCATTGGTAATGACGCTGGTTATGACTTAGACGCAAATTCGTCTCTTCCTGCTCCAACAACTGTAGCATCGTATAATTATGGTAGTTACAATACTTTTGTTGGAGATTCTACCGGTGTAGATGTTGGTAAAGGTGCTTTTAATACCTTTATTGGGCAAGCAGCAGGTGCAGCAACTGAAGCTGGTAGTAGAAATACTTTTGTAGGCTTTAGAGCTGGATGGGATAATAATAGAACACCATGGTAATGAAGCACACGAAAATACTTATTTAGGCTATAGAACAGGGCATACAAATAGAGAAGGTAGTTATAATGTGTTACTAGGGTCTAGAACAGACTTTAAAACAGTAGGATATACCAAAAACAACTACAATGTGGCTATTGGATATGATACAGAAATTGGAGGAAGTGGAAATAATGGTAAAGATTATGTAGTTATGATTGGTGCCAATACAAGTGTAGATGCAGATTATGCAGTAGCAATTGGTGCAGGTGCAACTACTAGTACAAATAATACCATGGTTTTGGGTGGAAATACCTCAACAAATAGAGTCTCGGTTGGTATTGGTACCAATGCACCCAATATAAAAAGTAGTTTAGATTTGGCAGATACAGACAAAGGTTTTTTAGTAAATAGATTGACAAATACACAAAAAACAACCTTAGAAGGTACATTATTAGCTACGGATATTGGCGTAATGGTGTATGATACAGATGATAAAGTGCTCTATGTTTGGAATGGTACACAATGGACTTCTTCTACCACATCAGATTTAGAAACAAGAGTTACCAATTTAGAAACCGCTGCACAAGCCTTGCCCGCAGATGCTACTCCACAAAAATTTAATTACCAAACATCAATTTTAGATGTGAATGGAGAACCTATGATGAACCAAGCGGTTAATTTTAGAATAAGCATTGTAAAAACATCCATAGCAGGAACGGTTATATACGTAGAAACACAAAGTATCACCACAACAAGTAAAGGATTGACAAATTTTGAAATAGGAAGTGGCACCGTAGTAAGTGGTCTTTTTACAGATATGGATTGGGCAGCAGATACACATTATTTAAAAATAGAAGCAGATGTTGCTGGTGGCACAAGTTATGTAGATTTTGGTACGACACAATTAATTAGCGTTCCGTATGCATTGCACGCCAAAACTGCCGATAAACTAACTGGAAATCTTTCGGGTGCATTGGCTAGAACATCAGAAGTAAAAAGCCTAAAAACCGAAGTGAAAGAATTAAAAATTCAAATTGCTGAAATGAAACAACTATTCTTGAAAATACAATCAAAAATGAGTTCAAAAAAATAAGAGAATGAAACAATTACAGATCATTATTGTATTATTTTTTCTACTATTTTATGTAAATAGCAATGCGCAAAGTCTAGAAAATCAAGTAATTGGAAGTTCTGGAAGTACGTTAATTTCTGGAAGTACCACATTAAACTTTACAACAGGAGAAACGGTAGTTGCTAAAATTACCGATGGCACTTCTACCCTATCTCAAGGGTTTCAAAAAGGGTTTACACTTTCTGGTATTTATTGGAATGGTTCTGTAAGCTCAGTTTGGTCTACTGCTGCCAATTGGGATGGAGGAATTGTACCTACAAATACTGACAATGTACTAATTATTGATGTTGCAAACGATCCTATTATCAGTACAAGTACCACAAAAGAAACAGGTAAACTAACCATTAAATCAAACGGAATACTAACTATCAACCCAGGTTATTCCTTATTAGCTAATAGTTTGGTTCAAAACGGAACGTTTATCATACTTTCTGATGCAACAAGTAGCGCATCATTTATTATAAAAACTACATCCGAAGGAAACATTACCTACAAACGCTTTTTAGCAACTTCTGGTGTTTCTGCAGAAGGTTGGCATTTAATGGCATCGCCCGTAAATAACCAAGCAATAAATGGTTTTACAGCAAATTTCTTAACAAGCGGTGTAAAATACGCTATATCAATATATAATAATACGGTTACAAGTGCTAATAGATGGTCTTATTACACATCAGATGCCACAAATGATATTGACAATGCAGGAAATTTTACCATCGGAAAAGGCTACTCATCAAAAATAAAAACAGGTGTCAATACCTTAGACTTTACAGGAACTATGGCTACGGATAATGTGCCGTTTACAATTACTGATGGCGGAGCAGAACCTACAGGAAATAAATGGAATTTAACAGGGAATCCATATCCGTCTTTTATTGCCATGAACAACGCTGCTGATGGCACAAATAATTTTATCAATACAAATAGTAGTCAATTAGACCCTGCGTTTACTGCCATGTATTTATGGAATTCCACAACATTATCTTATGATATTATCAACCATACAAACGGTGCTTCTTATCTTGCTCCTGGACAAGGTTTTTTTGTGAAATCTGTTGATGGTGGTGGTACTATTAACTTTACAGAAAATATGCAAAGCCACCAAACAGGAAATTTGTTTTCTAAAACCACGAATGATATTCCTCAAATTAGTATATCCATTTCTGATGGAACACAAACAAAATCGACAGAAATAAAATATATTGAAGGCACAACCATTGGTTTAGATGCTGGTTATGACGCTGGTTTATTTAACGGAACATCTTCTAGTTTTTCACTTTTTACACATTTGGTTTCCAATGATAATACTACCGGTTTTTCTTTACAATGCTTGCCGCCAGAGAATTACGAATCTATGATTGTACCTATTGGAATAAAAACAACAAATGCAACAACACTTACTTTTAGTACAGAAATAACTGATTTACCAACAGGAATAAATGTATATCTTGAAGATAAAAACACAAATGTATTTACACTTTTAAACAATACCAATACAACCTATCAAGTTACAATAAATGAAAATTTAAACGGAATCGGTCGGTTTTATATACACACAACTGCGCAAACATTAACAAATAATGAGTTTAGTTTACAAGGAATACATCTTTACCAAAGCAACGATAAAGTTCTTAAAATAACTGGATTACATCAAAAAAATAACAGTATAAAACTATTTACAATTTTAGGGCAAAAAGTATTTGAAAAACATTTTTCTTCGGATGGAGTTTCAACTATCTTATTGCCAGAAATAAGTGCTGGGGTATATGTAGTTCGCTTAAAAACGGCTATTGGAACATTACATAAAAAAATAGTTATTGAATAAAAGCAATTAAAATAACGTCTCTAAATAATGATTTGATCTCTATTATTGGTTTTCTTTAAATCTTTTAGGTATTGAAAACTTGATTTCTGAAAGTACATAAATATTATAAAAATTAAAGTTACAAGTTACAAAATAAAAAAGAGTCACAATTTTTTCAAAAAGCGACTCTACAAATTCTAATTCAAAAGAGTTAAAAAAAAAGAGCCGTAATCCCCTTAATTACGACCCCTTTTAATGGGGAAATGTTTTATTCTAAAACAAATTTTGCCCCAAGTGAAACTATATGTGCAGTAAGACCCGTATTTCTTTTATAAAAATGATAATTTAAGTTTACATTTTTTAATCCAAAGAAACTGGTAAAAATATCTGTATATTTAAAGCCTACACCGTATTGATTTGAATTGTATTCAGACAAATCATAATCTGATGTATAAAATGTACTTGTAGATAGATGCTGCTCATATGGAGCAAAATAGTCTGATTGTGTTTGTGTATAATATCTAAATGAAGGATACATTGTATATTTTTCTGCAAGCTTAATTGGTAATTCAATATTTATAGTTTGAGAGTTTATGCCCCAATCATCAAAATAATATCTATAATAGGTTCTTAATGTTATTTTTTCGTTTACATAGTAATGGTAACGTACACCTATTGGTATTTTTACTCTGGTTTTTGGCAACCTTTCTATATCATCTGCTAATTGAAAAACTCCTTGATTCCGTGTAGTTGTATAATTATTGATGTATTGTTTCTCTCCGATATAAAAATTTGGTTTATCTGCAAAATATACGCGTTGCATTGGGTTTGCTAACCAACCTTGTTGCATTAAATAATCTGCAAAAATTGAAATTTGAGAATTCTTACTCAAAATTTGAGAAAAACTTAGTGAAACAGAATAACTGTTTCTAGCATTATTATCTACCAAACTTGTGCTTATAGGTCTCCAAGCAGACAAAAGATTTTTATTGATAGCAATACCCTGTTGGTTATAGATATCTACACCACTAAAAAAGCTAGTATTTAAGTTTCCTCCATAGGTTTTAAATGTTTTAATCTCCGTAGGGTACATTGGTCTCCAGCTATCTAAATAAACATTGGCATCAATAGCAATTTCTGTATTTTTTTGATTGAATAATTTTGCAAAACCCACGCCGCCGCCGAAAGAAGTATAGTCAAACTCGTTAGCAAAACTAACGTGTGCTTTGTAAATTGAATTTCTACTATCAGAAGAATGACTATAACCAATCACTCCACTTATCCATACATCCTCTTTAGAAGCTCCTGAAGAAGCTGCCCAAGGTGTTCCTTTAATAGTACCTGTAACACTACTTGGTGTAGAAGCACCTGAAATTATTACTTGTTTTCCTCTTGACGGTTTATCATCGTCATCATCTCCATCATCGTCATCATCTCCTTGATTTCGGTTACTAGTAGGGTTATAAAAAGGGTTCAAATTACTTGATGATGCAGAACTATACGCAGAAATAGTTGCATCTATACTTAAAACATCATCGTCATTTAAAGGGATAGAAATAGTAATATTTCCTGCAAAATCATCTAATTGTTCTGTGCCAATTCCTCCTGTTACAGCAGCATTACTACCTTCTTGGGTATAAAAACTAGACAGTAAATCTATTTCTGTAGTTTCTAATACCCTTTTTTTATACGTTACTTTAGGGTTTATTTTCTTTACTAACGTATCTTTCTTTTTTACTTGTGAAAAAAGTATGCTAGGAATAAAAAACAGTATGTATATTATTTTTTTCATTTTAAATCTATTCTATAATTAGTTACAACCACAACCACCACCAGACTTTCCTCCGTTAGCTCCTGACGCGCCTTCTCTATATACTTGAAATGTAGTGACAAATTTTTTAGACTTTCTATTAACCAACGCCATATCTGGATCGCTGATATTTACTTTTTCGTATTCTTTTACCGCAACACAAGAAGATAATGATACAATTGCTATTATTATTATTATTATTATTATTATTAATTTATTTTTCATTTTTATTGATGTTTATGTTTTTTGATGTATAAATTTTCCCTTTATCATCTATAATAATACAGTCTATATTTGGTATCTGATTTATTCTATTAATTCCAATCTCTTTTCCCATCACAAAAATAGATGTTGCCATAGCATCTGCCAATTCTGCACTATTTGCAAAGACACTTACACTAACAATACCACTTGATGGAATACCTGTTCTTGGATCTATAATATGTGTGTATCTTTTTCTGTTAAAAATCACATATTTTTCATAGTTACCAGAAGTTACAATTGCTCCTTTTTTTAATGGTAATAAAGCAAATGCTTTATTTTTATTCATCGGATTGGTAATGGCAACATTCCAATAAGAACCATTGGGTTGTTTACCCCACGTATTCATATCTCCAGAAGCGTTTATAATTCCTGCTTTTACACCTTTAGAAATTAACAATGCTTTTGCTTTGTCTGCTGCATATCCTTTTCCGATACCTCCAAAGCCAATTTTCATTCCTTTCTTTATCAAAAAAACAGTTTGTTTTTCTTTGTTTAAAACAATATTTTGATAGCCTACTTTTTTTACAGATTTTTTAATTTTTTCTGCAGATGGAAATGTTTTCATACTTCCATCAAATTTCCAAATTCTATCCATAGAAGCGTAACTAATATCAAAAGCACCGTCCGTTAGTTTAGAGATTATTTTTGCTCTTTTAATTAAGTTAAACAACTCTTTAGATACTCTTACAGGTTGTATACCCGCATTTTTATTTACTTTTGATGTTTCTGAGTTTTTATCCCAAGAAGAAATATTTTTTTCAATTCTAATAATCTCTTTTATAGCAGTATTGATGTATTTTTCTGCCGCTATTTTGTTTGTACTGACTACAGAAATATCAAATCTACTTCCCATTAATTTTAGGGTTTTGTGATATACTTTTTGAGCACTTACAGAAGCAACAAATAATATTAGTAAAAAAGTAAAAAACTGCTTTTTCATTTTAGAATGAGATTAATAAATCGATATATTCTTGTGGACTCATTTTTTTATAGCCAGTTGTACCTAAAACATTCCTTTTGCTATCTAAAACTACTACTAGAGGAAAATGTCCTTGTGGATTGTATTTTTCTGCGAGCATCCCATTTTGGGAGGTTTGCTTTTTAGATAGTTTGTTTTTCTTTCTTCTTGGAAAATCTGCTTTTAATAATACAAAATTATCTTTTGCATAGGTTTTAAAAGTTGCTGAACTCCATATTTTTTTATCTAACTTTATACAAGGAGCGCACCAGTCTGAACCTTGAAAAACTAAAATTATTTTTTGATTTTTTTCTGAAGCAATTTGTGTTGCTTTCTTTATATCTGTTTGCCATTCTTGAGCCTTTGCTGTAAAGCTTATTAAGGCAATGACTGCTGTTATAAATATTATTTTTTTCATTTTTTTTCTTATTTTCATTAATAAAACGATTGCATAATTGATTACCCTACTATAAAACGAAATAAAAATTAAAATATTTTTAATAAGCTTATTTACTGGGTTTTATAAATATAAAAAGATGACTGTTAAAAACTAACAGTCATCTTTTCAACTAATTAATCAAATATTTACACTTCTGAACTTTTATTTTTTTTTAGTTACCGTCATTATCATCATCATCATTATCGTTATTATCGTCATTGTCATTTCCATCTCCGTCACTGTCGTTGTCATTTCCGTCTCCGTCATTATCGT
>CAZZNK010000017.1:0-23301 GCA_964655585.1 uncultured Flavobacteriaceae bacterium | reverse complement strand
TTGTCATTTCCATCTCCGTCACTGTCGTTGTCATTTCCGTCTCCGTCATTATCGTTGTCATTTCCATCTCCGTCATTGTCGTTGTCATTTCCATCTCCGTCGCTGTCGTTGTCATTTCCATCTCCATCATTGTCATTGTCATGACTATCGTTTACTCCATCTCCGTCACTATCATCATTGGTTGTATCACCATCATTATCCGTATCTTCATCAGTATCCGCGATTCCATCTCCATCATCATCTGTATCTTGGTAATTTGGTGTTCCATCTCCATCAGTATCAGCTCTATTAATTAAAGTATTAAAATCTGACTCTGTAACTAAACTCACATCTCCACCTACTGTTTTCACATCAAAAGGAAATTTGATATTGTTTATATATTGAGAATCTGTAATTGATTCAATTACCGTTAGTAACTCTGCTGAATTAGAAATTTTTAATTCTGTACCATTATTATATGATAAAGTAATCGGATAGCTAAATTTAAAACCAAAATCTGCGTTTAGATTTCTATCTACAGTCGCTGCATTTACAGTTGAAGTTATAATAGCTATTTTTGTGGCTAAAGTTTTTGTTACGATCCTTGCTGTTTCGCTAGTTTCGTTAGTTTCTAACATTTCATCTTCGTTAGATTGACAAGACATTAATGTTAATCCGCTTAATAGAAGCGTTAAAAATCCATTTCTTACATTTTTCATTGTGATTGTGTTTAAATTTTTCATGATATACTATTTTTAAATGTTATTATTTTATCGTGCTTACAATACTAAAACGAAGAAGATTTAAAATACCCTCCTTTTTTTTTTTTAAATATTTATATTTATGAAAAACCATACCTTATATATATATTAAAAAAAAATATTAATAAAATATTCTAATTATTCTTTTTATTTGTTTTACATATAATAAATAGATAGTTTAGCAACATTATTTTCTCACATTATTATACTAAATTTTATTAATGGGCGATTTTCAAAAAAACATTTGCGATACAAAAGTATATGACAGTATTTTTAATACTTATGCCAAAGATTTAAAAAGATTTTTATATTTTAAGTTTAGAGATATGGAATCTGCTGAAGATGTTTTGCAAGAAACCTTTATTAAACTTTGGACCAACTGCCATAAAGTAATCTATAGTAAAGTAAAAAGTTATCTTTTTACTTTAGCTAATAATGCATTTTTGGATATTAAAAAACATGAAAAGGTTGTTAGGGCTCATCAAGATGGGTTTGTGAATTACAATAATAGTGAATCACCAGAATTTTTAATGATTGAAGAAGAATTTTTAATTGAAGTAGAAAAAATGATTGCTGATTTACCTGAAAAACAGCGAAAAGTATTTTTATTAAGTAGAATAGAAAAAAAGAAATACAAGGAGATTGCTATACAATTAGATATTTCAATAAAAACAGTTGAAAAAAGAATGCACAACGCTCTATTAGTGATGAGAAAAAAATTAGGACGTGATATTTAACGATAGGGAGGGTAAATTAAAAGAGAATCGTTTTATTTATAGAGAAGAATAAAAATAATGAAAAAAATAACTTCAAATACACCAAATTACTATTTAGCTGAATGGCTAGAAGGTAATTTGTCAGATATAGAATTCAAAGAACACGTGTCTGCTAAAGATTACTTAACATATCAAAAATTAAAAGCAAGTTTTAATATATTAAGTGATTTAGAAGCTCCTATGGATAGCACTTTAAAAGAAATTAAACGTAAATTACTTAAAAAAGAAGTAGTTGCTCCAAGAAAAACAAAAGTGATAACTATGTATACCAAGTGGGCTGTATCTATTGCTGCTGTATTTGTCTTGTTTTTTAGTATTTACAATAACTTTTCTAATACTGAAATGGTTATTAACTCTGGGTTTGGAGAACAACAAACCGTAGCTCTATTAGATGGCTCTGAAGTAATTTTAAATGCAAAATCTACCTTAAAATACAATGTATCTGATTGGAAAAATAAAAGAGAAATTTTTTTAGATGGAGAAGCATACTTTAAAGTAACCAAAGGAAGTTCTTTTACTGTTAAAACTAAAAATGGAGATATTACTGTTCTTGGAACTCAATTTAATGTAAGCTCAAAGGACAATTTTTTTACGGTTGTTTGTTACGAAGGAAAAGTAAAAGTAATTGAACACACACACACACATATACTTACTCCTGGTAAAGCTGTTTCTTTAATAAAAGGAGATAGAAAACTATGGTCTTTAGACCACTCCCAACCAAAATGGATTGTTGGTGAAAGCTCTTTTAATGAGATTCCTTTAGAGTTTGTTATTGATGAGCTTGAGAACCAATTTAATATTACTTTCGATAGAAATAAGATTGACCAATCAGTTAATTTTACGGGGAGTTTTGACAATAAAAATCTTTCTATTGCATTAGCTTCTGTACTCAAACCCATGAAGATATCTTATAAAGTTATAGGTAGTAAAGTTATTCTTAGTGAATAAATTGACCTTAATAGACAACATCCTAAATGAAACAAAAAACAATCCTAATTTTATTTTTGGCGATAGCTTTCTATGGTTTTTCGCAAGATAAAAAGGCAAGGGATGTATACTTTAATAATACAGAAGCTATCATAGCTTTGAATACCCTAGAAAAATTATTTGACATAAAATTTTCTTACCCAACAGAACTTTTTCAAGAAAAAAAAATTACCCTAAAAAAATCAAAAAGGACATTAGATGATGTCCTTTTTGAGGTTTCTTTTCTTTTACATGTACAATTTAACAAACTAAACAGTAGATATATTTACATTACTCAAAGCTTCCGTAAAAACCTTAATGAAGTTATTGTAAAAAGCTATTTAATTAAAGGTATTTCAAAAAATAAAAATGCCTCATTTAAACTAAACCCAAAAAAATTAGGCTTGTTACCTGGTCTTATAGAGGCAGATGTAATAGAAAGCATTCAGCAATTACCAGGAGTTGTAAGTATCGATGAAACTGCTACAGGACTGTCAGTACGTGGTGGTACCTCTGATCAAAATAGAATTATTTGGGATGGTATAAACATCTATCATAACGGTCATTTATTTGGAATGGTATCAGCATTTAACCCAAATATTGCAGAAAACATAACTTTTTATAATAAAGGAACCAATGCCAAATTTGGCAATAGAATTTCTAGTGTAATCGATATTTCAGTCACAAATAAAATAGCAAATAAGACTTCTTTAGAAATGGGGTTTAACGGAATTGATTTTGACATTTTACTAGAAATACCTATCATAAAAGATAAACTAAGCTTACAAACATCTTATAGAAAATCTTATTATGGTCTTATTGAAACCTTTACTTTTGATAAATATGAAAAGAAGGTATACCAAAATAGTAATATCGATCACGAATTTTTTAACTTTAAAGACTATCATTTTAAGTTTAATTATAAAATAAATAAAAACAATAAGCTCTCATTTAGCTTAATTCATATTGATAACGATTTTAATAACGAATATTCAAATACTACTGAAAACGCATCTTTTTCTGACATTTTAGATACTGAAAATGATGGATATAGCGTACGTTGGAATAAAATTTGGAATGATAAAGTAACTCAAGAAACAAGTGCTACTTTGTCTCATTACAGATTAAACTATAATTTTCAAACCATAAAAAATAATATTTTTTTTTCAGATTTTTCTAAAGAAAATAATATTTCAGATTTTTTATTTTCCACTGAGATAACAAAAACCATTACTAAAAATAAATACTTTTCAGTTGGATACCAAAACTCTTATAAAGATGTTCATTTTCTATTTAAAGAGCAAAAAGATATTTTATACATTTTAGATAAAGACAACTCTCATATTGATGTTCATACTGTTTTTGGAAGTTATTATTATAAAAACAAAAGCTTATTTGATATTTATATAGGCGCAAGGGCTAGTTATTATATGACACTCAATTCTTTTCGATTTGAGCCTAGAATTATTATCAATAAAGAATTAAACAAACATTTAAAATTTCAATTTACTGGTGAAATCAAAAATCAAATTATCAGTCAAATCGATGAAACTGTTTTAAGTGATTTTTCTTTAGAAAGAAAACTATGGCGTTTGGCAGATGGTAAAAATTTTCCAATTATAAACAGTATTCACCTTTCTAGCGGATTAACATACATAAAAAATAAATGGACCTTCGATGTAGATATTTATAGAAAAAAAACAACAGGCATTACTGCTCTATCATTAGGCTTTTTAAATCCTAATGACAATACATTTCATATTGGAAAACAACGTGTTAATGGAATTGATTTTTACCTTAAAAAAGATATAAATAATAGTTTTAAAGCATGGTTTAGCTATTCCTTTTTAGATGTAATAAACAACTATGAAAACTTAAATAATAGCAAAAGTTTCACTGCAAATACAGAAATCAGACACTCTGTAACAGTGTCTACTAGTTATAAAACAAATAATTTTCTATTCTCTTTAGGATGGAAAGCTCGTTCTGGGAAACCTTTAACCGATTTAGATTATGATGCCAACGGAACTGCATATTTTGATGGAATTAATACAGAAACACTTCCTTTTTATCATCGATTAGATTTTTCTTCTACCTATGGGTTTTATCTTTCTAAAAAAAATAATATAAAAGCAAAAGCAGGATTATCTATTAGAAATGTATACAATAATAAAAATTTAATTAGTGTAGATTTTACTGGTAATAACGCTATTGATGATAGTGTTAGAATTACAGAAAATCATTCTATTGGTTTTACACCAAATTTTTTATTTAGACTATTTTTCTAAAACTATTTAAAATAACGTCTCTAAATAATGATTTTTAATAGAATAGGCTTCTTTTAAGGAGTCTATTTTTTGATCAATCTTAGTGCCATCTATTTTTTTTGATGATTTTGAGCCAACCAACATCACATTTTTGCGAGTATGCTCATTACTAATAAATTCAAAAACTTTGGTATTGTAATTATTTTTCTCCAAAATTAAAGCTCTAATGGTATCCGTAACCATTTCAAACTGACGTTCTTTAAAGATACCGTATTTTAATAACGGACTCTCCTGCTCTATCCCTTTTACTTGTTGCCTTATTTGTTTGTGGCAACAAGGCGCTGTGATAATTAGTTCTGCATTTACTGATAATCCTTTAAAAATGGCATCATCCGTAGCGGTATCACACGCGTGTAAAGCAATTAAAATATCAATTTTATTGTTTTTATACTCTTGTATGGGTTGTGCTACAAAATCTAGGTTTTTAAACTGACATTTTTGAGCAATATCATTGCAATAATTTACCAAAGAAACTCTCAATTCTATTCCTGTAACGGTAGCGTTGTATTTCTTTTGATTTACCAAATAGTCATACAAAGCAAAAGTTAAATAACCTTTACCCGAGCCCATATCAACAATTTTAATATGTTTAGGTAATTTGGTTGCTTTTAACAAACCTTCTATAATTTCTAAATATTTATTAATTTGACGGTATTTATCCGCCATCTTATGAATTACTTTTCCGTTTTTGTCTGTTATTCCTAAATACTGTAAATAACTGCCTTCGGCTATTCTTTCTTTAGGTTTATCGTGGGTTTCTGGTAACTTATTTTTAAAACTCGGTGCATTTAATCGATATGAAACCGCTTTCTTTTTAGAGATAAACACCAATAAATCATTAGACAAGGTGAATAATGTGGCTGCTCTAAAATTATCCATCAATAGAATTTCTAATTCTTCTACGGCATCATTTAAATTGTAATTTTTTACTTGATCATTGGTCGTATATCTATAAGTAAATTGAAACATTGCTGCTCCTTTTAGTTGTATCAAACGGACATATACATTGGGCAAACCATCTCCTTTTCTGATGGGTTTACTCAAGGTTAGTTTTACAAACTCGTTATTTTGTACACTATTGGCAAGTGTGTCTTTCAATTCTTTAAATGGATTCATGTTGCAAAAATACGTAAAAATGAATCTCTTACAGTGTTTTTTAGTTTAACTTGACTTAGTTTTACAAAAAAAGATACCTTTTTATGAGTGTAACAAATCTAAAAATCATTCGTCTACTTTTTAAACTAAAAACCATATGAAAAATATACTATTTTTAATTACAGTTATAAGTTTAATAGGTTGTAAGAAAATTAGTTTAGAAAAAAACATTGTAAGTAAGAGAATAGACTTTATACTTCACCTTAAAAAACAAGTAGGCGATAATTCGTGGAAAGAATTTGGAAAGAAAATAAATGAAGGTCCATTATTTTATTATCAAAAAGATACAACTTATCTCTTTTTTATTGATAAAGTTGTAAAAGAAAACCTTTTAATAACCAATCATCAAAAAGAATATTACAAACTAAAAAAAAGGTATGACGCTACTCCCTTTCATATGGAAACACAAATTGAGTTTGAAGGAGACAGTAAAAATCCGATATTATTAAACCACCCTATTGAGTTTTGTAGTAGTCCAGAAGAAACTCAAAAGTTTATACCATCTGTTACCAGTACAGAAATTTGGGCAACAATGGTAATACATGAAATGTTTCATCATTTTCAGTTTAATAATAGCTCATTTAAAAACTATATGAAATCTATTACTACATTAGGTTTTGATAATAGAAATTTAAAAAAATTACTTGATTCTGATAAAACATTTAAAAGAGATATAATTATAGAAAACGACTTACTTTTAAAGGTTTTAGCAACAAAAAACAAAGATTCAATCAACTCTTTCTTACATCTTTTTCTAAAAAAAAGAACAGAACGAAGATATAAATATAATAAAGTACACCCTAATTTTACAAAAGTAGAAGATGCTTTTGAAAAAATGGAAGGTAGTGCAAGATATATAGAATATCAATCTATGGTAATAATGCGAAAATTAGCAACAACTAACTCTTATGCGATAAAAAATGATACATTATTTAATAATTATACTGATTTTAAAAAGTTTGATATTTCAAATAAAGATTTTAAATATTTACAAACCGTAAGTTATGATTATTATTATACCTTAGGGTTTAACCTGTTAAGAGTATTAGATAAATTAAACATTAATTACCAAAAAATGCTGTTTACTATCCCAGAAAAATCACTTACCTCTTTTATTAGTGAAAGTCAACAAAACAATAAGAACTATTTCAAGTAACCATCAATCAAGTCATCAAAAGATTTATTTGAGGGTCTTATAAAATTCACATTAATTATTTTTCCGCTTTTATCAATCAAAATAAACCTTGGGATAGAATTAATAGCATAGGATGTTCCAAATATTTTAATTTCATTAAGATCTTTAGGACGAAGCTGTAAAACCTGTTTACTTTTACCTTTAATACCAACCAACCAGTTTTCTTTGTTTTTATCTGAACTTATCGATATAAATCGAATTGCTTTGTTTTTATACTTAAAGGCTTTTCTTTCAAAATGAGGTGCCTCTCGCAAACAAGGGCTACACCAAGTTGCCCAACAATCTATAACCAGTAGTTTTCCTTTAAAACTTTCTAAAGTATATTTTTTAGCATCAACATCATATACGGTAAAATTTGGTGCAGGTTCTCCTTTACTTAATCTATTAAAATTCTTATACTTTTTTAGCAATAAATTTTTATACGATACTCTTTCTATACTTCCTATATATGTATCTATTAAAGAATCTCTAACATTGTTATTGGTAGTAGATTTTAAAGATTTTTGTAGGCTTACAAATAGCAATTTATCTTTTAAAAGTCCTTTAGGTAATTTTGCAATTGCAGTAAAGTTTTTTGCAGCTTCAATAACTTCTCGTTTATCTTTTTTTGTAAACTCACTTAATATAAAATTTAAGTAATCATTATTAGAGAGCATTTTTGTGTCAGCTAATGAAATACTGTTTTCTAACTCAATAATTTTTGATGTTTTTAGATATTCTTTATCTGATAATAGTGTATTTCTTTTCTTTTGAAACTCTTTCCAATAAGAAAAATACTTCATTGATATTTCTTTTTCTTTTAATAATAAATAGTCTTTTCTTGGCGATAAATTATCTACTGTTCTTGCTAATTTAATTTTTGACAAGCTCTTTTCCCATCCTTCAGTTATAATTTTCATATAAAAAGAAGTATTTTCAAGGTTTATGTTATTTTTTAGATAGTATTCTATAAAATTAAAATTTCTATTATTTTTTGATGCCCTATTTTCAGAAATCCTATTTCCTGTAATTTTTAAATCATCTTTTCTACCAAAAATTTTAAAATTAATGAAAAGGCTATCTTTATCTCCGAAATAAAGATTTGCTTGTTTAAAATAATCTATCTGTAAAAGATAATTATCTGCCTGTAGTGTATCGTCAAAAACATACTTAAATGTGTTATCTTTTTGTATTGGTATTTTAGCAATAGTATCTTGTACTATCTTGTCAAAAAGATATACAAAAAGCACTTTTTTATCACTAGATACTTTACCCGTTATCACTGTTCTATTCCATTTTTTCTGCTGTGTTGGCTGTAAAGCAAATGCAATTAATAAACCTGCAATAACTAAAAAAGCAAGAAGTTTTCCTATTTTAATTTTTGAGGAGAAAAATGCGCTAAAAAAAGTTTTAAATCGATACCAATTAAAACCAATATACAGAAAAACAATACTATACAAAATACTAACTCTTTCAGAAAAGGTAAACCAATAGCCAAAATCACTCCCAGTAGGATAGGTCGCTATTTCTGATAAAAATTGATACGGATACCAATTTAGAGTAATACTAAAATTCTTAAGAATTAACGGTACAATCATACTTAAAAAACCAATAATTATAGGCCAAATAAAACTAGAAATAAGAACAGAGAGCACATATTGAATGGAAATTACAGAAATACTTGCTATACATAAACGTACACCAACTCGTACAAATTTTTCTATAGGCAACGTAAGTATCTTGTCCGAAGGGATTTCAATAAAAACTGTTAATAACCAAGTAAATAACACTGTAGATACTAAAAATACAGTAATCGCTAATAAGCTACTATATAATAAAACACCAAATTTAGCAAAGAAGATAGAAAACTTTGTAATGGGTTGCATCTCCATAAAATGCCAACCTCTATTTTTATGATCAATTTGCGCTATTTTACTTGCAGAGACAATAAGTAATAATGGAAAGAAAAAATTAGCAAATGGAACTAAATTAAACTTTAAAATTTCGAAATAATAATTCACAGGAATACCTATTACTTTTTTCTCATCTAAAAAGAACGAAACAATAGGAATAATAAATGAGATTAAAGGAACAATAATTCCTATAATAAAACTTAATGTAACAATTCCAGAACCTTTTTTCTTTATCAGTTCTGTTTGTATGGTCTTTTTTAAATTATAAAATATATTTTTCATCATTTCTAATTTGTTAAAGATAAAAACCAATTTTCTAATCCGTCACTAATTTTTAGCTCGTATAAATCCAATTTATTTTCTATCATAAATTTAGAAAAAACAGGGATTTCTTCTTTATCAGTCAATGATAACGTAAATGTGTTATCATCAATCATAGAAATAGTTGGATATTTCTTTTGTAAAAATTCTATATGTTTTTCTAAATTAGATGTCTGCACTTGAATATTACATTTCCCAGCTTTGTCTGATAATTCTTTAATAGTCCCTTCAAACTGCATTTCTCCTTTATGGATGATGCCAATATGTGTACACATTTTTTCAATTTCATCCAATAAATGGCTAGAAATAAAAATAGTGATTCCTTTTTCTTTATTTAACTTGATTAAAAGCTTTCTTATTTCTGTCATTCCTGTTGGGTCTAAACCATTTACAGGCTCATCTAACAACAATAATTCGGGGTCACCCAATAATGTCATCGCAATTGCCAAACGCTGCTTCATTCCTAAAGAATAGCTTTTTACTTTTTGTTTTCCGCTAGCACTTAATCCTACTAATTCTAGAGCTTCTGGTATTTTTTCTTCGGATATTTCCTTTAACTTTGTAACACATCTCAGGTTATCTTCTCCACTTAAATGCAAATACAAACTTGGAGACTCTACTAAAGCACCGAGTTTAGAAAATATTTTCGGGAATTGAGATTGTAAATTTTTACCAAAAACAGCAATGTTATTCTCTTCGTTAGGTAAAATACCTGTAAGTAGTTGCATTGTGGTAGATTTACCTGCGCCGTTTGGCCCTAAAAAACCATAAATCGCCCCTTTAGGAACATTGATATTTATCTGATTTAGCACTTTATTCTTTTTAGTATAAGAAAAAGACAGGTTTTTTATTTGGATGGTATACTCTTTCATTTATTTTTTTTCAAATATAAATGTTTTTTAGAAAAAAAAAAGACCTCACAAGTTTTAAAACCTGTGAGGTCTGTATATTTTATAAAGATTTAGATTATAATCCTGCTCTCAATTTCGACTACGTTCAATAATCAACAGAAATCAAAAAATGATTACGCTTTAAAAACAATTTTACGCATACGTAAACTCTGTGGCGTTACTTCTAAATACTCATCACCTTTAATGTATTCCATATTTTCTTCTAAAGAAAAATCTACTTTCGGTGCAATTTTCATTGCTTCATCTGTACCAGATTTACGCATGTTTGTCAATTGCTTTCCTTTAATTAAGTTAACAGCCATGTCTTCAGACTTACTATTTTCTCCAATTACTTGACCAATATAGATCTCTTGGTTCACATCAATAAAGAAACGTCCTCTATCTTGTAAACGATTTAATGCATATGCCGTTGCTTTACCAGCAGCAGAAGAAACAATTGCTCCTTTAATCTCTTCAGTAAAATCACCTTTATAAGGTCCATACTCACTAAAACGATGGTTGATAATTGCTGTTCCTGAAGTTGCTGTTAAAATCTTGTTTCTTAAACCAATCAATCCACGAGATGGAATAGTAAATTCTAAATGTTGTAAATCTCCTTTTGGTTCCATCACCAACATATCTCCTTTACGTAAAGAAACTAAGTTAATTGCTTTTGATGCAAGATCTTCTGGAATATCAATAGATAAGGTTTCATAAGGTTCGCTTTTTACACCATCAATAGTTTTAATAATTACTTGTGGTCTTCCTACTTGTAATTCATATCCTTCTCTACGCATAGTCTCAATCAAAACTGATAAGTGTAAAACTCCACGTCCGAAAACGTTGAATCTATCTTCAGAATCAGTAGTTTCAACTTTTAAGGCTAAATTCTTTTCTAATTCTTTGAACAGTCTATCACGAATATGACGAGAAGTAACAAATTTACCTTCTTTACCAAAGAAAGGTGAATTGTTAATCGTAAACAACATACTCATTGTTGGTTGATCGATAGAAATACGTGGCAAAGCTTCAGGAGCTTCTAAATCTGCAATAGTATCTCCTATTTCAAATCCTTCAATACCAGTTACTGCGCAAATATCTCCACTTCTTACCGTAGAAACTTTTACTTTTCCCATTCCTTCAAAAACATGTAATTCTTTAATTCTTACTTTTTTAGTAGAACCATCTGCCTTACACAACATGTAATCTTTTCCTTCGTGTAAATCTCCTCTAAACAAACGTCCAATTGCAATTCTACCAGTAAATTTAGAAAAATCTAACGATGTGATTTGCATTTGTGGTGTACCAGTTCTATAAGGTGCTTCAGGAATCGATTCAATAACAGCATCTAAAAGATCTAAAATATTATCTTTTTCATCTTTCCAATCTGTACTCATCCAACCATTTTTGGCAGAACCGTAAATAGTTGTAAAATCTAATTGCTCTTCTGTTGCTTCTAACGCAAACATCAAATCGAATACTTTTTCATGTACCAAATCTGGGGTACAGTTTTCTTTATCTACTTTATTAATAACCACAATTGGTGTTAAACCAAGCTCTAAAGCTTTACCTAATACAAAACGTGTTTGTGGCATTGGTCCTTCAAAAGCATCAACTAATAATAAAACACCATCAGCCATTTTTAAAACCCGTTCTACTTCTCCACCAAAATCGGCGTGACCAGGGGTATCAATTACATTAATTTTTACATCTTTGTAATTTATTGATACGTTTTTAGAAAGAATGGTAATTCCTCTTTCACGTTCTAAATCATTATTATCTAATAACAATTCTTTACGTTCTTTACGATCGTCTAAGATTTTTGCTTGATCAATAATTTTATCAACTAAGGTTGTCTTTCCGTGGTCAACGTGTGCTATAATAGCGATGTTTCTAATAGATTGCATACTTGCTTTTTTTGAAGTTGCAAAAGTAGTGTTTCAAATTGAATTAGAACGCTATAAGTGTACTTATTTAAGAATACAGTTTTTCTCTAAGTTCTTTCACCTTTGGATCGTTTAAATATTCATCAAAAGTTGTACAACGATCTATCACTCCTTTCGGTGTAATTTCTATGATTCTGTTTGCTACGGTTTGTGCAAACTCATGATCGTGTGTAGAAAACAACAAGGTCCCTTTAAAGTTGATAAGCGAGTTGTTTAACGATTGGATAGATTCTAAATCTAAGTGATTCGTAGGTTCGTCTAATATTAAAATATTAGCTCTTTTCATCATCATTTTAGAGAGCATACAACGTACTTTTTCTCCTCCTGACAATACATTACTTTTCTTTAACGCTTCTTCGCCAGAAAAAATCATTTTTCCTAAAAACCCTCTTAAAAAAACTTCTTCTCGTTCTTCTTCTGTTTGTGCGTATTGGCGCAACCAATCAACTAAATTCAATTCGCCATCTTGAAAAAACGAGGCATTATCTAACGGTAAATAAGATTGCGTAGTAGTAACTCCCCAAGCATATTTACCAGCATCTGCATCTTCACTTCCTGTAATTACCTGATAAAAAGCAGTAATAGCTCTAGAATTTTTAGAAATGATTGCTACTTTATCTCCTTTATTTAAATTGATGTCGATATTTTTAAATAGCGGACTTCCTTCAAAGTTTTTTTCTAAACCTTCTACATTTAAAATTTGAT
Organism: uncultured Flavobacteriaceae bacterium; assembly: GCA_964655585.1. GTDB lineage: Bacteria > Bacteroidota > Bacteroidia > Flavobacteriales > Flavobacteriaceae > Polaribacter. Next base: position 10,388 of record CAZZNK010000017.1, on the reverse strand, counting down.
CTCCTGCTTCTCTATCACTTTTAAAAATAATAGCAGGATAACGTCTGCTTGATGGCTTTATATCTTCTACATTTAATTTCTCAATCATTTTTTTACGAGAAGTTGCTTGTTTGGATTTGGCAACATTGGCAGAAAAACGACGGATAAACTCTTCTAATTCTTTCTTTTTATCGGCAGCTTTTTTATTTTGTTGTGCACGCTGTTTTGCTGCTAACTGACTAGATTCATACCAAAAAGTATAATTCCCCGAATAATGATTTATTTTAGAATAATCAATATCAGAAATATGTGTACAAACAGCATCTAAAAAGTGTCTATCATGCGATACTACAATTACGGTATTATCAAAATTTGCTAAGAAATTTTCTAACCAAGCAATGGTTTCAAAATCTAAATCATTGGTAGGCTCATCCATAATTAATAGATCTGGAGAGCCAAATAAGGCTTGAGATAATAAAACTCTTACCTTCTGCTTACCATCTAAATCTTTCATTAAAGTATAATGTAAATCTTCTTTAATTCCTAAATTAGACAACATTGCTGCAGCATCAGAATCTGCATTCCAACCATTCATTTCTTCAAACTTTACTTGTAATTCTCCTATTTTTTCTGCGTTTTCATCAGTATAATCAGCATACAAAGCATCAATTTCCTTTTTAATAGCAAACAATTCTTTGTTTCCCATAATTACGGTTTCTAATACAGGTACTTCATCAAACTCAAAGTGGTCTTGCGATAAAACAGACATTCTTTTTCCTGCATCTAAATGTACAGAACCAGAGGTAGGGTCTTGTTTACCAGATATTATTTTTAAAAAAGTAGATTTTCCTGAACCGTTTGCTCCGATTATTCCGTAGCAATTGCCTTGTAAAAACTTTGTATTTACTTCATCGAACAATATACGTTTCCCAAACTGAACTGATAAATTAGAAACTGATAACATTAGGTTTTGCTTTTAAATTTTTTGCAAAAGTACTAAATTGATTGCTGTTTTTTACTGCGAAACGATAGTTGTTTTTTTTAATTGATTTTAGCATTGCTTATTGCATAAAATTTTGATTTCTTTTAACAGCATCTTAACAAAAATTAACGCAACAGAAACTTACTTTTGCTCTCGTAGTGATAGAACTTTTTAAAGAATGATTATCAAAATAAAACATATAGTCCCTGTCTTTTTTTTATTATTGATTTTTAGCTGTACATCAACTAAAAAAAATACAACAACTTATTTTGGAGGGAAAATTATCAACCCAAAATCTGGGTATGTTATATTGTATCAAATGGAAAAAGTGATTGATACTTTTTTTTTAGATAATGATGGTAAATTTTTAGGAAAATTAGACTCTATTTCTAAAGGACTGTATTATTTTAATCACGGAGTTGAACATCAATATCTCTATTTAGAGCCACAAGACAGCTTATTAATTCGTTTAAACACTTGGGATTTTGACGAATCTTTAGTTTTTAGTGGTACAGGAGCAAAAAGAAACAATATGTTAATTGATTGTTTTTTAAGCAATGAAAAAGATAGCAAAAAATTTTACAAGTATTATTCCCTTTCTCCATCAGAGATGAAATTAAAAGTAGATTCTACTCAAAAGGTAAAACTCATAAAATATAATGAGTTTATAGAGCACAACCCTGATGAAGCGAAAGGTTTTAAAAAACTACTAAAAATTTCATTAACCTATCCACTCTATAGCAGATTAGAAATATACCCAAGAGCTCATAAATCTTGTGAGAAAGATCATAAAAATGAATTATCTGAAATAGCATCAACGTTTTATAAACATAGAGAAGAGGCTAATATTAACAGTGATACATTAATGTATTTTAATGCCTATTCTGATTATGTAACAAACTATTTATACAATGTTGCATATAGTAAAACTCGTGATTTTTCTCCGAAATTTACAGTAAACTTATTGCAAACAATTGATGCAAAAATACAATCAGAAAAAATAAAAAACGAGTTATTAATGCAAACTGTTATTTCTCACTTTTACAACAACTCTACCTGTACAAATTATAATAATGCTTTTTTCACTTTCTTTAAACTCAGTACAAATATTAAGCATAAAAAGAAAGTACAGCGTTTGGTAAACGATACTAAATTAGAATTAGAAGGAGAAAAGTTAAGTGATTTTGATGTGATAAATTTTAATCACAATAGCCAACCAATACATGATGTTATAAAAGGAAAAAAATCATTACTTTTATTTTGGACTTCAAAACAATTAGGTAGCGAGTATCTAATTTCTAGAATTAAATATTTAAAAAGCAGCTACCCTACGGTTCAATTTCTTTTAATTAATATTGATAAAAATAAAGAGAGCAGAATTGATAAATTAAATATTAAATCGCAGTTTTATATTGACAAAACAAGTGCTGCTAACAAATTCTTATCTAGCAAGCTATCTAGAACTATTTTAATCAATCAAAAAGGAGTTATAACAAATAGTTATGCCTCTTTATACTCAAACAAGCTTTTGACCCAGCTTAAAAATTTGACAAAAAACTAAATTACTCTTTACAACCCCTTCTATTTTATTTATCCTATCTTTGCGCGATTTTATTATTCAGATATGTCTGAATTGTAATAAGTCCGATTTTATAAACTAGGTTTTGCCGATGGATATCTGTGGAACCACAAAACACAGAGAAATGACATCATTTAAAGACTTAGGTCTAAAAGAACCTATTGCGAAAGCTTTGACAGATTTAGGGTATGAAAAACCTACTGTAATTCAAGAAAAAGCAATTCCTCAAATTATATCATCAACAAATGATTTAAAAGCGTTTGCACAAACAGGTACAGGTAAAACTGCCGCTTTTAGTTTACCAATTCTAGAGTTAATAGAAGAAAGTAATAAAAATACACAGGCTATTATTTTATCTCCAACCAGAGAATTAGCAATTCAAATTGGTAATAATATTAAAGAATTTTCAAAATACTTACCAAAAGTAAAAGTAACTACTGTTTATGGTGGAGCCAATATTAGCGATCAAATAAGAGATTTAAAAAAAGGCGTACAAATTGTTGTAGGTACACCGGGTAGAACGGTAGATTTAATTAACAGAAGAGCTTTAAAGTTAGGAAATGTGCAATGGTTGGTTTTAGACGAAGCTGATGAAATGCTAAACATGGGCTTTAAAGATGAGCTTGATAAAATTCTAGAAGCAACTCCAGAAACCAAACAAACACTCTTGTTTTCTGCAACTTTTCCTAGAGAAGTTGAGGCGATTGCTAGAAATTATATGACCAAGCCTATCGAAATAACTTCAGGCGAAAAAAATCAAGGTGCCGACACTGTAACCCACGAGTACTATATGGTAACTGAAAGAACTCGTTACCCAGCTTTAAAAAGAATTGTTGATGTAAATACAGATATTTATGCCATTGTTTTTTGTAGAACTCGAAGAGAAACACAAGAAATAGCCAACAATTTAATTAGCGACGGTTATGTTGCTGATGCTTTACACGGAGACTTATCTCAAGCACAGAGAGATTCTGTTATGGGTAAGTTCAGAAAAAAGACCGTTCAGATTTTAGTAGCTACAGATGTTGCTGCGCGTGGTTTAGACGTTAGTAACTTAACACACGTTATCAATCATAAATTACCAGACCAAATAGAAAACTACACCCACAGAAGTGGTAGAACTGGTAGAGCAGGTAATAAAGGGATTTCTGTTATTTTAGTTGGGAATAAAGAAAAAGGAAGAATTCGTGCTATTGAGCGCATCATTAAAAAAAAATTTATTGAAGGTAAAGTCCCTTCTGGTAAAGAAATTTGCCAAAATCAATTGATGCATTTAATTGATAAGGTTCAAAATACAGAAGTAAACGAATCTCAAATTGGTGAGTTTTTACCAGATATTTATGAAAAATTAGAAGGATTTAACAGAGAAGAATTGATTCAGAAATTTGTATCCTTAGAATTTAATGCATTCTTATCATACTATGAAAATGCAAAAGATTTAAACGATATCTCATCAAAAGACAGTTCAAGAAGAACTGTAGATGAAAATATGACGCGTTTCTTTATCAATATTGGTAGAAAAGATTCATTAAATCCTGGTAAATTAATAGGATTGATTAATGAGCAAAATATTGGCGATAAAGTTGATATTGGTTCCATTGATATTTTAGACACTTTCTCTTTCTTTGAAATTGATAAAAATTATGAAAGTGCTACTTTAGAAGCCTTTTTAGCTAATGAACCTGATTTTAATGGTCGTTCAGTAAACATAGAAATTACCAAAAAAGAACGTGGCGGCGGCGGCGGAAGAGGACGTGGCGGAAGAAGCCGTGGAAAAAAATCATTCGGAAATAAAAATGAAGGTGGTTTCGGAAGAAGACGTAGTAAAGAATCTTCTGGAGGAGGAAGAAGTCATAGAGGTGCTGCTGATAAACCAGATAGAGGTTCTGCAGACAAAAGATCTGGTGGCTTCGGAAGAAGACGCAGAGAAAGATAAAGCATAAAAAAACCGAGCATTTTGCTCGGTTTTTTTATGCTTTATTATTTGTAACAATTATACTAATGTAGCAGCAACTTTTTTATAAGTACCATCTTCTAACTTTGTTCTAATCGAAGAAAAAGCAGTTATAGTTTCATCAATATCTTTTTGTGTATGTGTTGCCGTTGGTATTAATCTTAAGATAATTAACCCTTTTGGAATTACTGGATACACCACAATAGAACAAAAAATTTCATGATTTTCTCTCAAATCATTTACCATCGCCATTGCTTCAGGTATATCTCCTTTTAAAAATACAGGTGTAATACAGGTTTGCGTAGTTCCTAAATCAAAACCCGCATTTCTTAAGCCACTTTGTAAACTATTGGTTATTTTCCATAATTTATCTTTCAACTCTGGCATGGTTCTAATCATATCCAAACGTTTTAAAGCACCTTTTACCATTGCCATTGGCAATGATTTTGCAAACATTTGAGAACGCATGTTGTATTGTAAAAATTGGATTACATCTTTATCTCCTGCAAAAAAAGCTCCGATACCTGCCATCGATTTTGCAAAAGTAGCAAAATACACATCGATTCCTTCTTGTACACCTTGTTCAAAACCTGTTCCGTTTCCTTTTTCACCAAGTGTTCCGAAACCATGAGCATCATCAACTAAAAAACGAAAATTATATTTCTTTTTTAAAGCGATAATTTCTGCCAATTTACCTTGCTCTCCTCGCATACCAAAAACTCCTTCGGAAACAACTAAAATACCTCCGCCTGTTTTCTCTGCAATTTTGGTGGCTCTTTTTAAGTTTTTTTCAAAACTCTCAATATCGTTATGTTTATATACAAATCTTTTTCCTGCATGTAACCGAACACCATCAATAATACATGCATGCGTATCCATATCGTACACAATCACATCATTTTTTGTAACCAAAGCGTCTATGGCAGATACCATACCTTGGTAACCAAAATTTACTAAATATGCTGCTTCTTTTTCTACAAATGCCGCACATTCTTGCTCTAGTTGCTCATGATATTTTGTGTGACCAGACATCATTCTAGCTCCCATAGGGTAAGCCATTCCGTGTTCTTTAGCAGCTTCTCCATCTACTTTTAATATTTCAGGATGATTTGCCAAACCTAAGTAATCATTAATACTCCAGGTTACAACTTTTTTACCATTGAATGACATTCTATTAGAAATAGGGCCTTCTAATTTAGGAAAAACATAATACCCTTCTGCCTTTTCTGCCCAGTTTCCTAAGGGTCCCTTATCTCCTTTAATTCTTTCGAATAAATCTTTCATTAAGTTGTTTTATTAAATGCGCTGCAAATTTATTGATTTTTTGTGAGTTTATAGGTATATTAAAGGAACATTCTTACAATCTAATAATGGTATAGGTAAAAGTAGAATCAGACAATTAAGGTAAACTAAATCCTTTATTCTATATAATGCACTTTGTTTGTAGCTCTTCTTTTTGGGTCTTCAAGACCTTGTGCTTGCATCCATTTGTCGCTATAAATTTTATTCATATAACGAGACCCATGATCTGGGAAAATTAAAACGACAACACTATCATCATCAAAAAAACCTTGACTTTCATATTGTTCGGTTGCCTGCATTACGGCACCACTGGTATAACCAGAAAATATACCTTCTGTGACTACAATTTCTCTTGCCTTGTAAGCTGCCTCTTTGTCCGTTACCTTTTCGTACCGATCAATCACATCAAAATCCGTAGCATCTGGAATCAAGTTTTTACCTAATCCTTCTATTTTATTTGAATAGATTTCTTTCTCGTCAAACTCTTTTGTTTCATGGTATTTTTTTAATACCGATCCAAAAGCATCTACCCCCAAAATTTTAATATTTGGGTTTTGTTCTTTTAAGTATTTTCCTACTCCAGAAATAGTACCTCCAGTACCACTTGCAGCAACTAAGTGTGTTATTTTACCGTTAGTTTGTTCCCAAATTTCAGGACCTGTAGTTTTGTAATGAGCCTCAATATTTAATTCATTAAAATATTGATTGATGTATATTGAGTTTGGGGTTTCTTTATGGATTCTTTTTGCCACTTCATAATAAGAATGTGGATGATCTGCAGCTACATGAGATGGACAAATATATACCTCTGCTCCCATTGCTTTTAACATATCTATCTTATCATAAGAAGATTTGTTACTTACTGCTAAAATACATTTATACCCTCTTAAAATACTAATCATAGCCAAACTAAAACCTGTGTTTCCTGAGGTGGTTTCTACAATAGTATCTCCAGGTTTTATAAGCCCTTTCTTTTCTGCATTTTCAATAATATGCAATGCTATTCTATCTTTTGATGAATGCCCAGGGTTTTGAGATTCTAATTTAGCAAAATAAGAACCTTTTAGGTTTTTAGTAATTGTATGAAGTTGAATTAATGGAGTTTGACCGATTAACTCTAAAATATTTTTTGTGATACCTTGATTACGAATCATTTTTGTACATTTTCTAGATAAAATATCAATAAATATACCAAGTAATTCTTAATTTTATAGAACATACTTGGTATGTAATTTTATTATCTAAATCGAATACAAAAGTAAGCTATTTTTCTACCTTATTCTCCAAATCTAACAAGAATGTATAATCTTTTGCTGTTTCTTTTAAGGCATTAAATCTTCCCGAAGCACCACCATGACCAGCTTCCATATTAGTATGTAAAAATAAGAAATTAGTATCCGTTTTTAACGCTCTTAATTTTGCAACCCATTTTGCTGGCTCCCAATATTGCACCTGACTATCGTGTAAACCTGTAGTAACTAGCATATTTGGGTATTTTTTAGCTATTACTTGATCATACGGAGAATATGATTTTATGTAATCATAATATTCTTTATCATTCGGGTTTCCCCATTCATCGTACTCACCAGTAGTTAACGGAATACTATCATCTAGCATCGTAGAAATTACATCTACAAAAGGTACAGCCGCAATAATACCATTATATAATTCTGGATTCATATTTACAATAGCTCCCATTAGTAAACCGCCTGCAGAACCACCCATTGCATATAAATGTTCTGCGGATGTGTAGCCGTTTTCAATCAAATATTTTGAACAATCAACAAAATCGGTAAATGTATTCTTTTTATGTAATAATTTTCCGTCCTCATACCATTCTCTACCTAAATATTGGCTTCCACGAATATGTGCTAAAGCATACACAAAACCTCTATCTAACAAACTTAAACGTGTTGTAGAAAATCCATCAGAAATTGTATAACCGTAAGAACCGTATGCATATTGTAATAATGGGGTGTTTTTATCAATCTTTGTGTCTTTTCTATACACCAAAGAAATCGCTACTTTTTTACCGTCTCTTGCCGTTGCCCAAACACGTTTACTTGTGTAATTCTTCTTATCAAACTTCCCTCCTAGTACTTCTTGCTCTTTTTTTATTTCTTTTGATTGATCTTTCATATTAAAATCGATGACAGAACTTGGTGTTGTCATAGAGTTATATGAATATCGGATAGTTTCAGTATCAAAATCTGGATTTCCGTGTACACCTGCAGAATAGGTTTCTTCATCAAAAGGTAAGTAATAATCAGCTTTATCATCCCAACGTTTGATACGGATTTTATTCAGTCCGTTAGTTCTTTCTTCTAAAACCAAATAATCTTTAAAAATGGAAATATCTTCTAATAAAGTATCGTCTCTATGTGGAATTACATCTACCCAGTTTTCTTTTAAAGTATTATTTTCAGACGTTTTCATCAACTTAAAATTGGTTGCATTGTCTTTGTTTGTTAAAAGATAAAACGAATTTCCGTAGTGAGAAACACTATATTCTAAGTCTTTTTCTCTCGGTTGAATAATTCTAAACTTTCCTGTTGGGTTATCTGCCTCTAACACTTGAGATTCCGTAGAAAGTGTGCTATAAGAACCAATTACAATATATTTTTTTGATTTTGTTTTACCTACATACGTTCCGAAAGTATCATCTTTTTCATGAAAAATTTCTACATCTTTAGAAGCATCGGTACCTAAAACGTGTCTAAATATTTTTTCGCTTCTAAGTGTCGTTGGGTTTTTCTGTGTGTAAAACAATGTTTTATTATCATTTGCCCACACAGAACCGCCTGTAGTATTTTTAATTTCCTCAGGATAAATCTCTCCTGTTTTTAAATTTTTAATTTTTAAAATATATTGCCTTCTACTAATCGTATCAACAGCAAAAGCTATTAATTTATTATTTGGACTGATACTTAAACCTCCTAATTGAAAATAATCGTGCCCTTTTGCTTCATCATTTACATTGAATAAAATTTCTTCTTTGGCATCTAAGCTTCCTTTTTTACGAGAGTAAATAGGATATTGGCTTCCTTTTTCAAAACGTGTAATGTAGAAATATCCATTATTTTTATACGGAACAGATTCATCATCTTCCTTAATACGAGATTTCATTTCTTGAAACAAATCTTCCTGAAAATCTTTAGTATGTCCCGTTACTTTATCATAATAATCATTCTCTGCATTCAAATAATCGAACACTTTTTGAGTTTGAGCATCTTTCTTCTTTGCATTCTTCTGTTTATCAGACAAACGCATCCAAAAATAATTATCTACTCTAATATCTCCGTGTTTTTCTAATTTTTCTGGTTGCTTTTCAGCAACAGGAGCTTTTGTATCTGTATTTTTCATGGTTTCATTTTTACAAGCAACTGCAAAAATAAGACTAAAAGCCATAGTAAATCCTATTATTTTCTTCATTTTTAGATGATTTTTATTTTGATGTGAAAATACTAAATTTGCTGTTAATTAAATCTTAATTTTGAATGATTCTATTTTCACCTATAAATAAAATGACTTTTTTAGACTTAGATGACTACATGTTACCATGTCTTACCAAAAAATACATTGGTTTTGATTGTTTGGGTTGCGGTTTACAGCGATCTTTTATTTATGTGCTAAGAGGTGAATTTTTAGAGGCATTTTATTTATATCCTGCAATTTTTACACTATTCCTTTTTGCGGGATTTATTTTTATAAATTTCTTCTTTAAATTTAAAAATGGACAAAAAATAATTCGTTATTTAGCAATCATCAATATTTTAATTATTGTAATCAATTATATCTTAAAAATGATTTTATAAAATGGAAAAACAACAACTACAATACGCAACATTAATCTACGGACTCTCTATTTTTGCACTTTTATGCTGTTGTTTTGCGGGTTTTGGAGTATTACCTGCGGGTATTGCCTATTTTATTGCACATTCTGAATTGAAAAAATATTATGCAAATCCTGATTTATATGACAATCAAGATAGTCTTTATACAGGAAAAATAATTGCTATGGTAGCCCTTGCAATCAATATTTTATATTTTGTTTACACAGCATATAATATTTATACAATTGGTTGGGATGTATTAATGGAACAGTCTAAAGAAATGATGGAAGGTTATTAAAATTAAAAGAATTTTTAATCTAAAAAAGCCTCAAATTTAAAAATTTGAGGCTTTTTTTATTGGATTATGCTACGTTTAAAACTCGTTAATTGTCTTTTTGATGATAGAAATACAATCCATTAATTGTGTTTCTGTCATTACCAATGGTGGTGCAAAACGGATAATATTTCCATGTGTTGGTTTTGCTAACAAACCATTGTCTCTTAGCTTCATACAAATATCCCAAGCGGTAGAACTATCTTCGGTATCATTTATTAAAACTGCATTTAACAAACCTTTTCCTCTTACCAATTTTACCAAATCGTTTTCATTGGCAAACTCATTTAATTCTTTTCTGAAAATTTTCCCTAAATACTCAGCGTTTTCGGCTAATTTTTCATCTTTTATTACTTCAAGAGCTGCAATCGCAACTGCTGCTGCAATTGGATTCCCTCCGAAAGTAGAACCATGATTTCCTGGTT
>CAZZNK010000016.1:0-30900 GCA_964655585.1 uncultured Flavobacteriaceae bacterium | reverse complement strand
TGGTATAAATTTTGCTCGAAGATATTAGATTTTAGGTTGATGTACAATAGTTTTTGTATACTTTTGCGCTTGCGTTAGGGATTGAAGCGGCATCCCCCGATTTTTCTTCGGGGATATAGCGGAAAGCCCGACCTTTTTAGGGAACGCCCAACTTAAAAATAGTTCATTGAAAATATTGGGGACGACTGGTTTTGACAGCAAGGTCAATTAAACAGTAAGCATACCGAGGAATGAAATTATAACTCGTAACACTTATTTCACTTTTTTAAACGGCGAAGATAACTACGCTTTAGCTGCTTAATCCGAATTATAGTAGGATGAGCCTCGGCACACAAGGTGTGCAAGCTAAATGTCCACAAAAAGCCTTGGTTTATGGCGTTTTACTTTTGGGCATCGTAAAAATAAACATAGAAAATCTGGTGCTCTGACAGGTTTTTGAAACTAAAAGAGATAGGCGAATAGTGGGCGGTTTTTGGTCAGCTATTTGATGAAAATTAAACAAAAACTAAGTATGTAGAAAGCTTTTTGGTTGCTTGTTTGGACCCGAGTTCGATTCTCGGCGTCTCCACAAATATCTCTTAACACCTCAACGTTTATAAAATCTTAAACGAAGAGGTGTTTTTCTTTTCTCCACACATTTCACACTTTTTTTTAGAGAGTAGGTTTTTATTTTTTATATTGATGTGGATTTTTACGCACTCCCTTTGTAAAAAAAGTTCTGAGAAATGACCTAAGATTATTATCTATTTGAAGAAGAACATCTTTTATCTTCTCATTAGATCTCCCTCTAAAAGTTGTTATATGAAATTTATCTGAAGGTAAAAATGGCTGACTAGAAAAATAATAATTCGACACACAACACCTCGTACTATTAACTGTGTTTTTACTTACTGAGTGCCAAGATTTTTGATGTGTTGCCATCACAACTAGCCTATTAAAATCACTTACCAATATAGTCTGCCCATTATTCAATCCGTTTTGCCATAATTCTAAATTTCCTCCATTTTCTAATTTCCATTCTGGAGTTACATAATACAACAGGTTTAATACTCTCCAACGGTTTCTTTCTTTATCGTGAGAATTATCTAAATGTGGACTTAAAAAATTATTTTTTGCCATTAAGGACAAACCTCCTGCATATAAAAATTCATCAGGATACACATCCTCTAAATTACATATCTCAGAAATTATTTTTACAACATTTGGCTCCTGAAAAGCATACAAAACCTCTTCTAACAAAGGGCTGTATTTATCCATTTGATAAGCTACATTTTTATACTCTCTAAAGTTTTTTTTCTGAACCGTTTCTATAAGTTTAGGGAAATTTTTATAAATCTCTTTACCGAGATTTACTGGCAATAAATCATCTATAAAAAAGAAAGGGATGGTATTCTTTTTCTTCAAAAATTGCTCTTGAAGATTTGCTTTATTTTTTTCAAGTTTTTGAAAAATTAATTCTGAAATTTCTTGTCTATTTCTTTCCATCAACCCTTTTTTTTAAACCATATTTTATCCCTGAAATCAAATAAAATACTGGAAAAAGTATTCTGTAAGAATTCTGTGACTTTAACATTACTTCTTCTTTATAAATTTTCTTTCCTCCTTTTTTTGAAACTCCTTCTGTACTACATTTTGCAATAATCTCTTCAATTAAAAAACATTTTTCATTCTTTCTATATAACTGAAGGTTTAATGCGTAATCTGCTAAAATTTTATACGAAATATTGTATTTGTGTTTAGAGAATAATTCTTTTTTATAAAAAGTTCCTTGATGATGCAATCCGTTTCTAATCCACATTAAAAAAGACCAAGAGGGCGATTTTATATTCTTTTTTTTACTGTAAATAAAAGGTCTATTTCCTTTTTTATAGATAACTTTACCCGAAATAAGCGAAATAGTTTTATATTTTTCTTTTGAAAAAACCGTTTGTAGAACATTCTCAGAAAACAATTCATCATCAGCTCCTAAAAAATAGAGCCAATCTCCTTTGGCTAAAGAAATTCCTTTGTTCATTGCATCGTAAATCCCGTTATCCTCTTCTGATTTCCAAAAAAATGGAGCTTCTAGATTTTCTAAAAACTCAACGGTTTTATCGGAAGATTTACCATCTATAACCCAAACTTCATACTCTGTAAAAATTTGTTTTTTAATACTATCAATACATTCTCGAAGGTTTTCGAGATTATTTAATGTCGGAATGATAATTGAAACTTTCGGATTCACTTTTTTATTTTAATAAAAATACTTATCAAGTTTTACGCACTCGTTTTCCCAACACAATTCTTTTTTTGCCTTTTGTTGATTCTTTTTTATCCCTTGCAACAATGTATTGTTTTTTAATAAATTCTCTATTGCTTTTGCGATGTTTTTAGGCGATGGCTTCTCAACGACTACTCCCACTTTATAACGATTAATAACACTACTTATTTCAGGTAAATTACCAGAAATAATCGGTATTTCTGCATGTATATAATCAAACAATTTATTGGGTAACGAAAACTCAAAACTTTTACCAAGTGGTTCTTCTAAGACCATTCCTATGTCTGCAATTTTTGTGTAATTTGCTAATTTACTGTGTGGAATTCTCCCTAAAAAGTGGACTCTTCTTTCCATTTTTTCAGTAATAACAAATTCTTTCAGTTCCTCTTTTACTTTTCCGTACCCAATAATTACCAAATCTACATTTTCTAAGTATTTTAATGCTTTAATCATCGGTTTTATACCTCTTCCAGGATTTAAAACTCCTTGATATAAAACTACTTTATTTTTAGTTGGAAAACTTACTTTTTCGATTATTCTATTTTGATTTAAAAAAGGTAAGTTTCGAATTACACCCATTTTATTCTGATATTTCTCATCATAAAACTGAGCAATAGACTTACTTACTGTATAAGATTTTTGTATCCTTGGTAAAAAGTAATTTTCCAATGAACGCCAAAAATTCTGAACCCAATTTCTTCCCTGTAATTCTGGTCCTTCAGAAAAAAGCTCATGACTGTCATACACCAAAGTTGTTTTTTTAAATTTACTTGCAAAATAACAAGCAGGTAGTGTATCTAAATCATTAGATAAAATAAAATCGTATTTTTTAAAAAGTAGAAAAAAGAACAATCGAATATTATACTCTGCATAAAACCAAAAATTATTTAAAAACCAATGTTTTTTTCTATGGATATTATACGCCCTTTCTACTTGGAAAGTATCTAACAAAACCCTTCCATAAACCAAAACTTCAAAATTTTTATCAACTAAATAACTACAAACTTTATGTATTCTCTGATCGGTAGAGACATCATTAGTAACAGCTACAAAAATTGTTTTCTTTTTTGCCAATGTGAATTTTAATATTTATAAGTTACAAAACAGCTTGCTGTACCACCTCAAACAATTCTCCTCCTTCGCACTTTAAAGTTTTTTGTTTGAATTTTACAATCAATGCATAATCGTGTGTTGCCATTAAAATAGATTTTCCGCTCTGGTGAATTTCATTCAATAAATTCATTACTTCTAAGGATGTTTTTGGGTCTAAATTACCCGTAGGCTCATCAGCTAAAATAAGTTCAGGATCGTTTAACAACGCTCGTGCAATCGCTATTCTTTGTTGTTCCCCACCAGAAAGCTCGAAAGGCATTTTTAAATACTTTTCTTTCATATTTACCTTGTCTAAAACTTCGTGAATTTTCTCTTTCATATCCGTTTTATTTTTCCAACCTGTGGCCTTCAAAACAAATAATAAATTATCGAAAACACTTCTATCATTTAACAATTTAAAATCTTGAAAGACAATTCCAATTTTTCTACGCAAATACGGAATTTCTTTTTCTTTAAGTTTATTTAAATCAAACCCAACAATACTCCCTTTTCCTTTTTGCAAAGGCAAATCTCCGTACAATGTTTTTAGCAAACTACTTTTGCCGCTACCTGTTTTACCTATTAAATAGAAAAAATCACCTTTATTAATTTTTAAATCTATTTTAGATAACACCAAGCTATCTCCTTGGTAAATAGCAACATTTTCTAAATATAAGATTAATTTTTCCATAAAACGTAGTTTCTACAAACCTACATATTTTTTTAGTTTTTGCTTTTATAGAATTAGAAAAAAACGTTAAAAAAGAAGATTTTATCCTTACTTTTGGCAAACTCTCGCAAAGAGTATCCAACAAAATTAAAAAATTTACGTTATCCTTATTTAAAAGATAAAAACACTATTTGATGAAGCTAAAATCATTAAAAAAAACCTTATTTTCATTCCTCCTTTTATTTTGGTCTGTCTGTTTTTTTGGACAACAGACTGAAATAGATGCAAATCTATTATCAGCTTACAACAATGCAATACAACAATACAATAATAAAGCATACGCAGCTGCACAACAAAATTTTATAAACGTAATAAAAAACAATACAAGCAACACTGTTTTAAAGGCGAATGCAAACTTTTATGACGCTATGTGTGCTATAAAATTAAAGCAAACAAACGCAGATGAAAAAGTAATTAATTTTGTAAAAAAATACCCAAATAGTAACAAAAAAAATAATGCGTTTTTTAGTGTAGGGAATCATTATTTTGCAAATAAAAAAGCTTCTTATGCCTTAAAGTGGTTCGAAAAAGTAGATGTAAATTCCTTCTCAAAAGAACTTAAAAAAGAACTCGATTTTAAAATGGGTTATGCTTTTTTAGTTACTCGAAATTTAACTTTGGCAAAAAAGAAGTTTTTACCTTTAATAAACGACGCCAAATACGGTAATGATTCTCGTTATTACTACGGATATATTGCTTACAAACAAGAAGAATACACTTTAGCAGAAGCTACATTAGCAGAAATTGCCGATAAAGAATCATACAGAAACGAAATTACTTACTACCTGCTAGATATCAGTTTTAAAGCGGGTAGGTTTGAACGATGTGTAGAGGTTGGTAAAAAAATACTTGCAAAGTCTAAAAAGAAAATGCAATCAGAAATTTCTAAAATTATTGGAGAGAGTTATTTCAATTTAAAAAAATACAAAGAAGCAATTCCTTACTTAAAAGTATATCGTGGTAAAAAAGGAAAATGGAATAATATTGATTATTATCAACTTGGATATGCGTATTACAAACAAAATGATTTTAAAAATGCTATCGGTTATTTTAATAGAATTATTGGAGCAAATGACGGAACATCGCAAAATGCTTATTATCATTTAGGAGAATGTTACTTAAATTTAGATAAAAAGTTAGAAGCTTTAAACGCTTTTAAAAGCGCAAGTGAAATGAACTTTAATTATAAAATTAAAGAAGATGCTGCCTTAAATTATGCGAAGTTGAGTTACGAAGAAGGCAATCCGTATAAAAATGTTGCTGATGTATTGCTAGATTTCTTAAAGAAATATCCTAAATCACCTAATTACAATGAAGTTAACGACCTGATTGTTACCTCTTTTTTACATCAACAAGATTACAAAGGGGCTTTAAACTATTTAGAGAATAGTAAATTACAGGAGAATAAAATTTTAATAAAAGAAGTATCATTATATAGAGGCATCCAATTGTTTAATCAACAAAAAATAGCAGAGGCTTATCCTTTTTTTACCATTGCAAATACTGCTAAAAACAATGATATTAAAACTGAATCTGCATATTGGAAATCAGAATCTGATTATAGATTAGGTCACTATGTAAAGGCTATCGATGGTTTTCTTCTTTTTAAAAAATTACCAAAAAATCAAACAAATAAAAACTTAACGCTTGCAGACTATACAATAGCTTATAGTTATTTTAAACAAAAAAAATACTCAGAAGCTACTGTGTTTTTTCAAAATTTTATCAATCAAAACTCTGATGATATTACTGTTAAGAATGATGCCATTTCTAGATTAGGAGATTGTTATTTTGCTGTAAAAAAATATCAAAAAGCCATAAAAAATTACGCTACAATTGTGAACACGTACGCAGACGGAGCTGATTATGCCCAATATCAAATTGCTATGAGTTATGGTTTTATTGGCAATAACAATCAGAAAACGAAAGAACTTACTGCTTTGGTAAATAATTTTTCCATTACATCTTTAAAAGACGATGCTTTATATCAATTAGGGAGTACATATACTACTTTAAAAAATAACAAAAAAGCTCATGAGGCTTTTAATCGATTAGAAAAAAAATATCCAAAAAGCGTTTATATTCCTAAGTCTTTATTACGCCAAGGCCTATTGTATTTTAATAACAACCAAAATGAAAAAGCATTAGAGAAGTTTAAAAAAACCGTAAAACTATATCCTAATTCTAAAGAAGCCTTAGAAGCTGTTGCTAACGGAAGAAATGTATATATTGAAACAGGTAATATTAATGAATATCTTACTTGGATTAAAGATTTAAAATTTATAAACATTACCAATGTAGAATTAGACAATACCCTTTTTGAAGCTGCAGAAAAAGTATATTTAGAACATAATTACAAAAATGCAATTGTTGGTTTTCAAAAATATTTAGGAAGTTTCCCTAAAGGAATTCAAACTATAAAGGCACACTTTTATTTAGCAGAGTCTTATTTTAACCTTCATTTTACGGACTTATCAATTGAACAATATCAATCTGTAGTTGACAACGGACAAAGTGATTATAGCGAAGAATCCTTAAACAAATTATCACAAATATATTTAGAAAAAGAAGATTGGAATAATGCATTGCCTTATTTAGATCAACTAGAGCAAGAAGGCAACAATCCTCAAAATATTATTTTCGCTCAAAGTAATTTAATGAAAGGATATTATAAAACCGAAGCATTTGAATTGGCAATTGATTATGCTAAAAAAATCTTATCAAAAAACAAAATTGATGCAATTGTAGCTACAGATGCAAAAATTATTATTGCCCGTGCTGCTATTAAAACAAATGATTTATTAACTGCTGAAGAGTTTTATTTAGAAGTAGAAAAAACGGCTACAGGGATATTAAAAGTAGAAGCACTTTACTACAAAGCTTTTTTTCTTAATAAATACAAAGATTATGAGGATTCAAATAAAGTAATTCAACAATTAATTGCAGATTATTCTACATATAAGTATTGGGGAGTTAAAAGCTATATAATGATGGCTAAAAATCATTATGGATTAAAAGACGCCTACCAAGCAACATACATTTTAGAAAGTACTATCAAAAATTTTACTCAATTTAAAGACCTTATCGAAGAAGCTAAAACTGAGCTAAAAAAGATTAAAAAAAACGAAGCTAAAACCAATAATTCAGTAACTCCAGAAAAGTAATCTTAATGAAAAAACTTTTTATAACATATCTATTGATTTTCGCTTACACACATACAAGTGCTCAAAAGAAAACGGATACAAAAAAAGTAAACGACACTATAAAAACAGAAGTTGTAAATGTGGTCAGTTCTTTTGTTGCTACAATTGAAGATGCATTTAAAATAAAGAAAAACCCGACCATTCAATTTTATAAAAACACTAAAAAAAAGAAGCTGAACTACACCATTTTTTCTGCTCCAGTTGCCTCTACTTTTAAACCCGTAAGTGGTGTGGTAAAAGGAATTTCTGTCGGAAAAAAAGAACGTATCTATAATAATTATATAGCGGCGGGTTTTGGAAACAATACCACACCTTTTGCAGAGCTTTTTTTACACTACAGTACAAAATTTGATAACGAATTCAGCTTATTGGCAAAATATATATCCTCTGAAAGCAATATTAAAAACACGCCTTTAAGTAGTAATTATTCTAAATTTAAAGCAGGTGTTTCTTTTCAAAAAGAAGCCCATTATTTCGATTGGAAAATATCATTACATTCCGCACAAGAAAAGTACAACTGGTATGGTTTACCAGCTATTATTTTCAATACAAACACCCTGCAAAACATACAAGAAGAACAAACCTATAATTTATTTGGCTCAGAAGGAAAGCTTACATTTAAAGACTCATACATTAATACTGTAAGTGCAACTGTATCTCTTTTTTCTGATGCAAAAGAAAGCCGAGAACTCCATATTAAATTTCATCCAAAGTTTCATTTTCCGATGTATTTTTTACATCCTAACCTAAATGACTTAGAAATTGATGCCAAAATTGAGTTTTTAAGCGGGAAATTTAAAAAAAGTTATACTGATTTTATTCCAGTAAAGTACAATTTCATTACTGCAAGTTCTAACCCAATTTACAGATTCAAACTATGGAATTTCGACTTGAAAACAGGGTTGAAACTATTCTTTTCTGCGGATACAAAAAACAGCATCAATGATTTCTTTATCTATCCAGATGTAGAAATATCTTATCCAATTATTAAAAAATACATAACTGCTTTTGTAAAAGCTTCAGGGGACTTACATACAAATACTTATCAAAAATTTGTTGATACAAATCCATTTGTTTCACCAACACTTCACATCACTCAAACAAATGAAAAATATCATTTTTCAGGTGGCTTTTCAGGAAAAATAACCAACAATATCAATTTTAACATTATTGGAAGCTATAAAAACGAAGAAGACAAACCGTTATTTATCAGAAACAATTCAAAATCAGACGGAACTTTTTCTTCTATTTCAGGTATAGATTTAGAAGGCTATGAATTCGGCAACTCTTTCAATGTTTTTTATGATGATATAAAAACGTTTTCTCTTTTTGCTGAAACAGAAATAAACATCACCCAAAAAATTACGGTAGGTATCAATGCGCAATACAATCTATTTACAGTAAAAAAACAGGCATATGCTTGGAATTTACCCGAAATTCAAGGAACTATTTTTGGAGATTACAAAAACGAAAAATGGTATATAAATAGTACTATTTTTATTATTGGCGATAGAAAAGATCTTCTCTATAATAGCACCTACCCTTCAATTACTAACGGAACGCAATTGCTAAAATCTTACATAGACGCAAACATAAACGGAGGTTATAATTTTAATGATAAATTCTCTACATTTATCCAGTTGAACAATGTTTTAAACACAGATTATCAACGATTTGCAAATTTTAATAGTCAAGGTTTTCAAGTATTGATTGGCGGAACTTGGAAATTTGATTTTTAATATTTCTCTTTTCTATTTCTTCAAAATTTTTCCGTAGTTTTATAAACTTAACTAAAACCAATCTAATGAAAAGATTATCACTACTACTTATTGCAAGTGCTTTCCTTTTTTCATGTTCAGAAAAAAAAGAGCAACCTAAAAAATCTACTTCTTTTTCTAAAGAAGAAAAAATAGATTCAACCCACATCAAACACTTTTTTAATAGTGTATTAACCGAAGGGAAATCTTATGAATGGTTACGAGATTTAACTACAAACGTAGGTAGTCGTTTATCAGGATCTGACGGAGCTGCAAAAGCAGTTGTTTGGGGAGAAAAACTAATGAAAGAAATTGGTTTAGATTCTGTTTGGCTACAACCCGTTATGGTACCTCATTGGGTTCGAGGAGAAAAAGAGATTGCCAATTATACTATTAACGGACAACAAAGAAATGTGCCAATTTGTGCGCTAGGGGGTTCTATCGCAACTTTATCAAACGGAATAAAAGCACCAATAATTGAAGTGCAAAGTTTAAAGGAAGCCGAAGCATTAGGAGAAAAAATGAGAGGTAAAATTATATTTTTCAATCGCCCTTTTGACAATACGTTGATTCAAACTTTTAAAGCTTACGGAGGATGTGTCGGTCAACGAGTTGGAGGCGCAAGAGTTTGCGGAAAGTTTGGTGCAAAAGGTGTTATTGTACGCTCTATGACTAACGGAATTGACGATTCTCCGCATACAGGAACAATGAGTTATGGTAATTTACCAAAAGAACAATATATCCCTACTGCAGCAATCAGCTCTAGAGCTGCTAATATTTTAAGTGATGATTTAAAAAAACACCCAAATTTAGAATTTTACTTTAAACAAAGTTGTAAAAACTTACCTGATGCGCCCTCTTTTAATGTAATTGGGCAAATTACAGGTACAGAACATCCAGAAAACATTATGGTAGTAGGTGGTCATTTAGATTCGTGGGATTTAGGTGATGGTGCGCATGATGACGGAACAGGAATTGTACAATCTTTAGAGGTTGCCTACTTGTTTAAAAAGAACAACATCAAACCAAAAAACACCTTACGAATTGTCTTTTTTATGGACGAAGAAAATGGAGGAAGCGGTGCGAAAAAATACGCAGAAACAGCAAAACTAAACAAAGAAAACCATATTGTTGGTTTAGAAGCTGATGCTGGCGGACATACTCCTAGAGGTTTTTCTATCGATGCAAATAACAAAAACACAAAATTGCTAAAAAGCTGGAAAAAACTATTATCTCCTTACGGATTACACGATTTATTAAAAGGAGGCTCTGGTGCAGATGTAGCTCCGTTAAAAGACGAATTTGTAACTTTAGTAGGTTACCGACCAGATTCTCAACGCTATTTTGACTATCATCATTCAGAAAATGACACGTTTGATAAAGTAAATAAAAGAGAACTCGAATTAGGTAGTGCCTCTATGGCGAGTTTGGTTTATTTAATGGATCGATATTTAGAAAATCCTATACCGATTAAAAAGTAACAAAATGAAAAAAATTACACTCTTAACTTTTATAACAATACTCTTTTTCTCTTGTGCACAACAAGAAAAAGTAGATTTAATTGTGATCAATGCAAACGCATACACTATCAATCCTAATTATAAAAAAGCAGAAAGTTTTGCCATTAAAGACGGTAAATTTGTTGGTGTTGGTACTAATGATGCTATTCAATTTCGATTTACAGCTACAAAAACGATTGATGCCAAAAACCAAACCGTTTTACCTGGCCTTATCGATGCGCATTGCCATTTTTACGGATTGGGCTTATTGCAACAAAAAGTAGATGTTACTGGTACAAAAAGCTACGATGAAGTATTAAAGAAAATTGTAGTTTTTCAAAAAGAAAAGAACCTCGACTATATTACGGGTCGTGGTTGGGATCAAAACGATTGGGATATAAAAGAATACCCAACAAAAGAAAAATTAGACCAACTTTTTCCTGACACACCTGTTGCTATTAGACGGATTGACGGTCACGCATTATTGGTCAATCAAAAAGCAATTGATTTGGCAGGAATTACCGTAAATTCAAAAATTTCTGGAGGAGAAATTATCATTAAAAACGGAAAATTGACAGGCGTTTTAATTGATAATGCTATGGGATTTATCAAAGTTCCTCATCCATCAAAAGCAGCACAAATAGATGCTTTATTAGATGCTCAAAAAATCTGTTTTGACTTAGGACTAACTACTGTAGATGATGCTGGATTAAACAAAAACGTAATCGAACTAATAGATAGTTTACAACAAACTGGCGACTTAAAAATGCGTATCTATGCAATGATTTCTAACAACAAAACTAACTTAGATTATTATCTAAAAAAAGGCATTATTAAAACAGATAGATTAAATGTTCGCTCTGTAAAGGTATATGCTGATGGCGCTTTAGGTTCTCGTGGTGCAACGTTAAAAAAACCGTATTCAGACAAACACAATCACTTTGGCACATTGGTAAATTCTTATAACGATTTACAAAGCGTAGCTAAAAGGATTGCGGCATCAGACTATCAAATGAACACACATTCTATTGGAGATTCTGCCAATTATGTAATGCTAAAAACATATCAAAACCTATTAAAAGGAAACAAAGACAGACGCTGGCGAATTGAACATGCACAAATTGTTGACCCAAAAGATTTTAATTATTTTAAAAATATTTTCCCTTCTATTCAGCCAACACACGCAACATCTGATATGTATTGGGCAAAAGATAGAGTTGGCAAACAACGAATGAAAGGGGCTTATGCCTACAAAGATTTATTAAAACAATATAAAAAAATAGCCTTAGGAACCGATTTTCCTATTGAAAAAGTAAACCCGATGTTAACTTTTTATGCAGCAACCATCAGAAAAGATATCAGTGGGTTTCCAGAAAACGGATTTCAAACGGAGAATGCTTTGTCAAGAGAAAACACATTAAAAGGAATGACAATTTGGGCTGCTCATGCTAATTTTGAAGAAAACGAAAAAGGAAGCATTGAGGTGGGTAAGTTTGCTGATTTTATTATTCTAAATCAAAACATTATGGAAGTGGATGGAAATTTAATTCCAAAAACAAAAGTATTGGCAACTTATGTAAATGGCGAAAAAGTGAATTAAACGGTTGTAATATATTATGAAAAAGAAATCAAAACACATTTCTTTTTTTACAAAAAATCTCGAAGTAAATACTTCGAGATTTTTTAATCTAATTATTTTACCTAATATCTTGCAACAAAACTTCAACTGCTTTTTGTAGTTGAGCATCTTCTCCTCTAGCTTTCCAACCTGGGGCATTTTTTATCAAAAAATCTGGTATTGCTGGCGCTTCATTTTCCATATTTTTACCTGATTTTTTTACATACCAAGCTCTAAAAGGCATTCTAACATATCCGTTTTGCAAACCGTGTCCGCCAGTAGAAATCACAGCACCAAAAGTTGGTTGCCCAACCAATTTACCCAAACCAATATTTTTATATGCGTGCGAAAAAATTTCTGCATTAGAATAACTATTTTCATTACAGATCGCTATGCTTGGTTTTGTATTTACCGATAAAATTGCACGTTCATTAAAAGGGTAATTCTTTGTAAATTTCTTATTTTCTTTTTGTAAATTTTTAGCAGCCCCTCTAGGAACTGTATAAGCATGTTGTGTAACATTTAGCACTGCCATTAACCTATCTGTAGTCCATCCGCCACCATTATAACGCACATCAATAACAATTCCTTTCTTCCCATAACCGCTTGCTTTTAGCTCACGCTCAAAACGCTCAAAACTTGTAGTATTCATTCCTTGAATATGAATATATCCTAATTGTCCGTTAGAATATGTATCTACCAAAGTTTTTCTAGAAGCAACCCATTCTTCATATAACAAACTTCTTAAACTCCCCGAAGTTCTAACAACAATCTCTTTTTTATTTGCCAGTGTTAACAAAATTTCTTCTCCTCTTGTATTTTTTAACAAACTATAAAAATTAGTATTCTTCTTTATTTTTTGATGATTTACAGCAATAATTACATCGCCTACTTTTAATTTTGTATTCGATTTATCTGCAACCGAATTTTTAAGTACATATATTACTTTTACTCCTTTTGTAATATTAACAACTTCAACACCTAACAAACCTATATTATCACTATTTCTTTTTTCTGGAGTACTACCTCGATATCCCATATGACTCGCATTTAACTGACCTAATAATAAATTATAGATAAAACTATAGTCTTGCATTGTGGTAGTTTTTAATGCCAAAGGTTTGTATTTCTTAATCAGCTTTTGCCAATTATATCCATGGAAATTTGGGTCGTAAAAACCAGCTGTCAACGCTCTTGTTCCTTCGTCAAACATTTGCGCATTCATTGCCGTATAATTTACTAAGTATTTAGCTGAGTGTGGTAATGAGCTCACTTTATCTGCTTTCGGATTTAATATTTTCATTCTACCGCTAGCTGTAAAATAGAATTTCTCTTTCTTGGCTAAAAAACTACCAGTTCTAGAAGTTCCACTAATTTTTTTCGGTTTACTTCCGTCCCATTTTACTTTATACACATTTCTACTGCTAGTTGCAGGGTCTGTAGCAGAAAAGTAAATGAATTTACTATCTGGACTAAAAATTGCGCCAAATTCATTGTCTTGTAAATGTGTTACTTGTACTAACCTATCAAAAATTTTATCTTTATCAATCGTTACTTTTACTGCTAATTTCTTTTTGTCTTTTGATTTTTTAACTTTCTTTTTTGGATAATAACTTCCTTCTTTGTGATCTTTACTAGACTTTTCCCAATCTTCTTTTTTCAGCCAAACCATCCAAACATCATAATTAATTCCGTTTCTATTTGAAATAAATGATAATTTTTTTCCATCGTTACTCCACATCGGTCCAAAATCACTTCGTGGATGCATAGACACATTTATTTTATCTTTTAAATTTGCAATAGATTGAATAAAAATCTCACTATCAAAGTCTAAATCTTCTTGTGAGTAAGCAATATATTTACTGTCTGGGCTCCAAGAAACACCTTTGGCAGCAGCCCATCCTTCAGAAAACATTTTTGGATTTATAATCTTGCCTTCTTTAATATCAGCAATTATTAAATTACCTCTACCAACCCGATACGCAATTTTTTGTTGATTAGGAGAAACTACCAAATCAAATATATCTTCTTTAGTTTTGGTTAATTTTTTGGTTTCTAGAGTTAAACTTCTTTCCAAGCCAACCAAAGTATCTTTAGAAGTAGTGCTATAAATCTCATTATGTCCGTCTCTATCAGAAATGAAAACAACTATTTTATCGCTAATCCATTGTGGATTTCTATCTCTAAAGTTGTGATTACTTACATTATTTGTATGCTTCTTTTCTTTATCATTCTGTTTTACAAAAATTTCTCCTTTAATTTCTAAAGCAATTAACTTTCCGTTTGGAGAAATATCAAAAGCACCAATATCTCCACTTGTTTTTTTTATTTCTTCTTGCTCAAAACGGTAATCTGTTGCTAAATTGATGCTCATTTTTTTAGTTGAACTCCCTTTTTGCTGATAGATGTTAAATGCTGTAGAAAACACTAAAGTGCCATTATTACTCACCGAATAAGAAACGATTCCATTAGTTCTTTGATTTGTAAGTTTTTTAGCAATTCCTTGTGAAGTTCCGTTTGATGAAATAGTTTGCTTATAAATATTATAACGCCCACTTTCTGCACCTATAAAATATAAATTCCCAGCAGCATCCCAAAGTGGAGAATGATCATTTTTGGAGTATCAGTTATTTGATGATATTTTTTTGTTTTTGTATTAAAAATCCAAATATCTCTCTGTGCAGAACCTGTATAATCTTCACGAGCAATTCTACATGCCCCTTTTACAAACGCCACAAAATTACCGTTAGGAGAAACTGTAGCCATACTTCCGTAGGCAGTTATCAAACGGCTTGGTGTACCTCCATTTGCGCTTACTTTATAAGTTTGCGCATCCCATTCAGGTCCTTTAAACGTTCTGTTTGTTGTAAAAATAATGTTGTTGTTTTTTGTCCAACCTGATGGAATATCTGTAATTGGATAAAACGTTAATTGCCTCGGAATTCCACCATTTTTAGAAACAGTAAAAATATTGGTAGCTCCTTTTCTGTTAGAAGCAAAAGCCAACTCGGTTCCGTTGGCACTCCAAACAGGGCTACTCTCATAAGCTTGATGTAATGTTAATCGCTTCGTTTGCTGATTATTTATATGGTATGTCCAAATATCTCCTTGATAAGAAAAGGCTATTTGTGATGCATCTGGACTAATTTTTGGAGCTCTTATCAATCCACTTTGTGCTGATAAAAAACTTGTAGCGAACAACGCTACTACTGATAAAAATTTGGTTGACATATTGCTTAATTTTTGGAATGAAGCAAGTTAACACTTTAAAATTTTATATACAGATTTTTAAGATTTCCTTAACAATCTGCTTTTGTTTCAGAAATAAATTTCGAAATTCCATGAATTCCTCTTTTCTCTAAACTCTTGATAAATGCAGAACCAATAATTGCTCCGTTTGCATAAGCACATGCAGTTGTAAATGTTTTGTAATCAGAAATTCCGAAACCAATAATTAGCTCACTCTGCAAATTCATTGCGTTAATTCGTTTAAAATAAGTAATTTGATTTTCCGATATTTCTCCTTTTGCACCTGTAATAGAAGCGGATGCCACTACATAAATAAAAGCTTCGGTTAGCGTGTCTATTTTTCTAATTCGTTCTTCAGATGTGTGTGGTGTTATTAAAAACACATTGGTAATTCCATAGTTTTTAAACAATTGCTGATAATGATTTTCGTATTCAATCATGGGTAAATCAGGTATAATTACCGTTTCGATACCACAATCTTTACATTTTTTACAGAATTTATCTTCACCATATTTTAAAACCTGGTTCAAGTATCCCATTAAAACCAGCGGTGTTTTATTCGTATTTTTAATACTTTCTAATTGGGTAAAAACAATGTCTAAATTCATTCCGTTTTGCAATGCAACCTGACTACTAGCTTGTATGGTTGGTCCATCTGCAAGTGGATCTGAATACGGCAAACCAACTTCTATAAAATCAACACCATTGCTACTTAATTCCGTAATAATTTTGGTAGTATCTTCTAATTTAGGAAAGCCTGCTGTAAAGAAAACAGATAATAAATTTTGTGATTTATGTTGAAAAAGTGTATTTAATTTATTCATTATGTTTTTTTATTTTTTTTACGGAAAAAACCTTTTCCCTCTTCGCTTTTCGCTAATTCTCTTTCTATCTAAACACTACAAATTTTCAATATACGTTTCTAAATCTTTATCTCCTCTCCCCGATAAATTTACCACCACAACTTGGCCTTTTCTAAACGTCATTTTTGGTAAAACCGCCAAGGCATGTGCAGATTCTAATGCAGGAATAATCCCTTCAATCTTCGTCAATTCATACGCAGCATCTAAGGCTTCTTTATCCGTAGCATTTAAAAATTGTGCTCTTTTGGTTTCGTGTAAATACGCATGTAAAGGACCAACACCAGGATAATCTAATCCTGCCGAAATAGAATACGGTTCTGTAATTTGTCCAAATTCATCTTGCATTAAAATGGTTTTACTTCCATGTATAACGCCCACATCACCTAATTGAGAAGTGGCAGCACTTTCGCCAGAATCTACACCCAAACCTGCTGCTTCAACAGCAATTAGAACTACTTCTTCATCGTCTAAGTAATGATAAAAAGCGCCTGCGGCATTACTTCCGCCACCTACACAAGCAATAATTGTATCTGGATTTTCTTTTCCTGTTTGGGCTTTTAATTGCATTTTCATTTCTTCGGAAATAACCGCTTGCAAGCGAGCAACCATATCTGGATACGGATGTGGCCCTACCACAGAACCAATTAAATAATAGGTTTCTGGGTTTTGAATCCAATATCTTATGGCTTCATTTGTCGCATCTTTTAGTGTTTTACTTCCGCTCGTAGCAGGAATCACCGTAGCTCCCAACATTTTCATTCTAGCAACATTTGGCGCTTGACGTTTTATGTCTATTTCTCCCATAAAAACCACACATTCTAAATTCATTAAAGCACAAACCGTTGCTGTAGCAACTCCGTGTTGTCCTGCACCAGTTTCTGCAATAATTTTTGTTTTTCCTAAATGTTTGGCTACTAAAATTTGTCCGATGGTATTGTTTATTTTATGTGCTCCTGTATGGTTTAAATCTTCGCGTTTTAAATAAATTATTGCTCCATATTTTTCTGACAAACGTTTTGCTAAATACAACGGACTTGGGCGACCAACATAATGCTGTAACAAATCTTTGTACTCTTTTTGAAAACCTTCGGATGTTAAAATTTTAAGATAATTATCTTCTAATTCTTTTATATTTGGATATAACAATTCAGGAATAAATGCGCCTCCAAACTGTCCGTAATAGCCGTTTTTATTAGGTTGATATTTTGATTTCATATTTTAATTTTCTGTCATTGCAAATTCTGATAAAATCGGAATGCGGCAATCTCTTAAAAAGATTACTTCGTTGTTTCTTTTCTCGTAATGACGTATTTTTTAAACTCTTTTATTTTTTCTACGGATTTTAATCCTGCTTCAATTTCAAATTTACTATTTACATCAATTGCATAACAATATTTAGATACTGGTTTTTGTAAGAAAGGTAAAACTTCCTCTTTTTCTTCTAAACCGATACCTCCACTTAAAAAAAATGGTTTGGTTGATGGGTATTTTTCTAAAATTTTCCAATCAAAAGTAGTACCATTTCCTCCTCTTTCTTTTCCTTTAGTATCAAATAAAAAATAATCTACTATATTTTCAAAAGGTTTTAATTCATCAAAATCAAATCCTTCTTCGATAGAAAACACCTTAATTATTTCAATTTCTTGAGACTTATCATTTCTTTCTGATTGACAAATTGCTCTTAATTTCTTAACATAATCAACCGACTCATTTCCATGCAACTGTACAGCTTCCAAGCTATATTCACTTATTAATGAAGTCACAATATCTACATATTCATCAACAAAAACACCTGTCTTTTTAACTGATGTTGTCAACTCAGGAATTACTCCTTCAAAATTACGCTTCGATTTTTCATAGAAAATAAACCCCAAATAATCAGGTTGTAATACTCCAATTTTTTGAATATTATCTATGTATTTCATTCCACAAACTTTTAGTTTCATTTCTAATATTTGTTTAACTGTTTATTTACAAAAATCACCTTATTTGATTTATAAAATCTTGACAAGCTTCTCCTGGATTATTAGTTTTCATAAAAGTTTCCCCAATTAAAAATCCTTGAAAACCATATTCTTTTAGTCCTGTAATAATTCTTGGATCAGAAATACCACTTTCTGAAACCTTTACGCAACTAGTAGGAATTTGATTTGCTAATTTTATAGAATGTTCTAAATCCACTTCAAACGTTTTTAAATTCCTGTTGTTAATCCCAATAATTTTGTTGTCTAAATCATTAATTTTATCCAGGTCTTCTTGCGTATGCGCTTCATACAATACTTCTAAACCTAAATCAGCAGCTAAGATTCCGTAATTTTTTAATTGAGATGCTGTTAAACACGATGCTATTAACAAAATAACATCTGCACCAATAGCCTTAGCTTCTACAATTTGAAACCCATCTACCACAAAATCTTTTCTTAAAATAGGCACTGTTTTATTAACAGTTCTTGCCTCCATTAAATCTGCCATCGACCCAGCAAAAAATGAAATATCAGTTAAAATAGATTGTGCTGCAACATTTGCATCTAAATAACCATTGGTTACCTCTGTAACAGAAATTTTATCATTTATAATTCCTTTAGAAGGCGATTTTCGTTTAAACTCAGCGATAATCCCTGTCGAATTTTCTGTCAACAAAGATGTTTTTAATGAGATTGGCGTACGTTTAAACAACGGACTTTTTACCAGATTTTTTACAGGTACTTCTAATTTTATTTTTGCTATTTCCCGCTTTTTAAAGGCGATAATTTTATCTAAAATGGTCATATTTTATAATTAAGTATGAATTACAAATTTGTAATTAAAGAAAGACTCTGTTTTGCTTTCAATCTAAATAATGATTCTTTTGCTTCTTCAAAAGCTACTTCAAATGATTTATTTTTATCAACAATGGTTAATGCAAATGCAGCATTAGTTAACACCACATTATTTTGTTGATCTGTCCCTTTTCCGCTGATAATATTTACAAAAATTTCTGCGGCTTCTGGCACAGAGTTTCCTCCAAAAATATCGGACTGTAATAGTTGTTTTTGTCCTAAATCTTCAGGAGATATTTGTTGCTCAGATTCTTTGGTAAACAGCTTAAAATCTCCTGTTAATGAAATTTCGTCATACCCATCTAAAGCGTGTACCACTCCATAATTTACATTCGTTTTTTGCAATATATAGTTATAAACTCTGGCAACTTCTAAATTAAAAACACCTACCAATTGGTTTTGCGGAGAACTCGGATTTACCAAAGGCCCTAACATATTAAAAAAAGTTTTTACACCTAATTCTCTTCTAATTGGGGCAACTACTTTCATTGCTGGATGAAATAAAGGTGCATGTAAAAAACAAATATTTGCTGTTGCTAATTGCTGTTTTAACGTAGCTTCATCATTGGTAAACTTGTATCCTAAATATTCTAACATATTTGAAGAACCTGATGCTGATGACACCCCATAATTACCATGTTTGGCAACTTTATTGCCTGTTCCTGCCACTACAAAAGAGGTTAAAGTAGATATATTAAAGGTGTTTTTACCATCTCCACCAGTCCCACATAAATCTATGGTGTTATAATCAGATAAATCTACTTTTACTGCCAGTTCTAACAAAGCTTCCCTAAATCCTGAAAGCTCGTCAACCGAGACTGGACGCATTAAAAAAACCGTCATAAAAGCAGCTATTTGTACCGAATTATATTTTTCTTGAGCAATGTTTATCAACACTTCTTTAGACTCTTCTTTGGTGAGTCTTTTTTGCTCGAATAATTTGTTGAGTATGTTTTTCATTTTTTTTTACCGCAAGGGGCACTATGTTTTTTTCTCGCAAAGACGCTAAGTCAGAAAACGAAAATTTATTATTCTATTTTTTTGTCATTGCGATAAAGAATGAAGAAGCATTTTTTTTCTTATTGAGAGATTACTTCGTCCTGCGTCCTCGTAATGACGTTCTTTTATTTGTATGAAACTCCTACCTTCGCAGGAATGACAATTTTAATTATATTTATGTCTCTTTTCTCCTTCGGGGAAATACCCGTTAGGAAAATGGGGCCTTTATACTATCTATAAAATTCGCTACAATTGCTTTTCCGTCTGGTGTTAAAATACTTTCTGGATGAAATTGTACTGCCATAATTTGATATTCTCTATGACGTAATGCCATCACGCTACCATCATCATCTACAGCAGTTACTTCCAATTCGTTTGGAAAGTTTTTGTTGGATGCAATCCAAGAATGATAACGAGCAGCTTCAAACCTAATAGGTATTCCTTGAAACAAAACAGTATCTTTTTTGGTTACTTTCATTTCGGTAGCTACACCATGAAAAACATCATTTAAATTTTCTAATTCACCACCAAAAACTTCAGTAATAGCTTGTAAGCCTAAACAAACTCCGAATATTGGTTTTACTCCTGCAAATCTTTTAATTGTGTCTTTTAAAATTCCTGCTTCATCTGGAATTCCAGGTCCTGGTGATAAAATAATGGCATCATACCGTTCCATTTCTTCTAAAGAAATTTCATCATTTCTATACACATCGGGTAATTTCCCAGTAATATCTTCTACCAAGTGGACTAAATTGTAGGTAAAAGAATCGTAATTATCTATAATTAGTATGTTCATGTTTTATTGATTTCTCGTCATTACGAGGGAAGTATGACCGAAGTAATCTGTTAATATAAATGAGATTACTTCACTTCGTTCGTAATGACGTTTCATTATTTAATTTTCAATCTTTTAATATTTTTTTTCTTAACCGCAAGGGTTGCTATGTTTTTTTGTCATTGCGTACGAAGCAATCTTTATTTCTTTTAGTGAGATTACTTCACTTCGTTCGTAATGACGTTAGCAACTCCTCCCCTTTGGGGAGATTGGGAGGGAATTATATTTCCTCTGCCAAAATCAATGCTTTTTTTAATGCTGCTAACTTATTATTTACTTCTTGTAATTCGTTTTCTTCTTTAGAATTGATAACAATTCCTGCTCCTGCTTGGTAATACAAGGTGTTGTTTTTACTCACAAACGAGCGGATAGCAATTGCCTGATTTACATTGCCGTTTAAACCTATAAAACCAAGGCATCCGCCATAAAAACCACGGGTTTGATTTTCATATGTATCAATCAACTCCATCGCTTTGTATTTGGGTGCTCCACTTAATGTTCCTGCTGGAAAAGTATCACCCATAATTTCGATAGATTTTCCTGTAATATCACCTATTACCGTTGATACCAAATGGATTACATGGCTAAAATATTGTACCTCTTTATAGGTTTTTACTACAACATTGGTGGCGTGTTTACTTACATCGTTTCGTGCCAAATCTACCAGCATTACATGTTCTGCATTTTCTTTTGGATCGTTTGCCAATTCTTTGGCTAATTTACTATCTTTTACATCATCTCCTGTTCTTCTAAAAGTTCCTGCAATGGGATTGATGATGGCTTTATTCCCTTCAATTTTTATCTGTGCTTCTGGTGATGAGCCCATCAACTTAAACGAACCGTAATCAAAATAAAACAAATATGGCGACGGATTTATAGAACGCAATGCTCTATACACATTAAACTCGTCTCCTTTAAATTTTTGCTGAAATTGACGTGACAATACCAACTGAAAAACATCACCTCTTTTACAATGTTTTTTGGCATCGGTAACCATTTTTTTAAATTGATTATCGGTGATATTTGAGGTTTCTATTCCTTCAAAATTGAATTTATATTTAGCAAAGGATTGTGAATTTACCAAATTTTGCAATTCTTCTAACTGAGATACTTCTCCGTTTGGAATGTTTTCTATCAAAATCATTTCGTTTTTAAAATGATTGATAGCAATAATAAATCGATAAAAACTGTATTGCATCATCGGTATTGATGAGGCTGCTTTTGGATTGGTGAATTTGATGGTTTCAAAATATTGTACCGCATCAAACGTAGTATAACCGTACAATCCGTTAAAAGAAGTAATCTCTTTAGGGCAATCTACCTCAATTAAATTACTATACTCTTCAAATTTTTGATAAAAATTTTTGTTGATTTCCGAAGAGGTAATTACTTTTTTCTGATACGCCACAGAAATTTCGTTTTCATCTGCTTTTATAGTTAGCATAGGTTCTACACATAAAAAAGAAAAACTATTTTCTTTAGAATGATAGTCAGAACTTTCTAACAACAAACTATTTGCATATTTATCTCTAATACGCAAGTACAAACTAACGGGTGTTACCGTGTCTGCTAATTGTTTTTTAGTAATGGTTTTAAATTGTATTTTTTTCATTATTTAACCGTAAAAGGCGCAATGCTTTTCGCAAAAAACGCTATGACTTTTTAAATTTATATATACCTCTTTAATCAACAGATTACTTCGGTCATTCTTCCCTCGTAATGACGTTTTTTTTGTCATTGCGAGGAGGTACGACGTGGCAATCTGTTAAAGTCTACCGACAGGCAAGTTCATTCCTCGTAATGACTACAAAACAAAAAAGGCTTATCTCACGATAAGCCTTTTTTGTTTATGTTTTTTACATACAGGTTTCTTCTCACTTAAAAATTAAGAGAGTTCCACCTCCATATGTTTTGTTGTTTCATCATTGAATGACAAATGTAATGTAGATTTTTTAATGTGCAAATTATTATTTCTTTTTTTTGGCAACAACTAACAAAAAGATATTTTTATAAGTATTTTTTAAAAAAAAGATTTCATTTTATACCAAATAACAGCATTTTAATTTCAATTATAAATCATTTATTGTCTATTCATTTTCAAAACAAAATAAACTACGGTAATTTGCATTATACCTAAAATTACAAAAAAGAAAAATTATGTGTGGAATTGTATGTGCATTTGACTTAAAAGAAGCATCAGAAATTTTAAGACCTCAACTTTTAGAAATGTCTAAAAAAATTAGACATCGCGGTCCAGATTGGAGTGGGATTTATAGTGATGATAAAGCAATTATGGCTCATGAACGTCTGGCTATTGTTGATCCTGCTTCTGGAAAACAACCTCTATATAGTGAAGATAAAAAATTAATTTTGGCTGCTAATGGTGAAATTTATAATCATAGAGCATTACGCAAACAATTTGAAGGAAAATACAATTTCGCTACAAAATCTGATTGTGAAGTTATCTTAGCATTGTACCAAGAAAAAGGATGCGATTTTATTGATGAAATGAACGGAATCTTTGGTTTTGCAATTTATGATTCCGAAAAAAATGAATATTTTATCGCTCATGATCATATGGGAATTATTCCTTTATATATTGGTTGGGATGCTAACGGAACATTTTATGTGGCTTCAGAATTGAAGGCTTTAGAAGGTGTTTGTACAAAAATTGAATTATTTCCTCCAGGACATTACATGCACAGTAGTAATGGAAAATTTGTACAATGGTACAAAAGAGAATGGACAAATTATGATGCTGTAAAAGAGAACCAAACAAGTATTGATGAACTTCGAGACGCTTTAGAAGCAGCCGTACACAGACAATTAATGAGTGATGTTCCTTACGGCGTTTTACTTTCTGGCGGATTAGATTCCTCAGTAATATCAGCAATTGCAAAAAAATATTCGCAAAAAAGAATTGAATCTGATGATGAAAAAGATGCTTGGTACCCGCAATTACATTCTTTTTCTGTGGGATTAGAAGGTTCTCCTGATTTGGCTGCGGCACGAAAAGTTGCTGATCATATTAAGACGATTCATCATGAAATAAAATTTACCATTCAAGAAGGTTTAGATGCTATCAAAGATGTTATTTACAACCTTGAAACGTATGACATTACAACAATTAGAGCCTCAACGCCTATGTATTTAATGGCGAGAGTTATCAAATCTATGGGAATAAAAATGGTCTTATCTGGCGAAGGTGCAGACGAACTTTTTGGAGGTTATTTGTACTTTCATAAGGCACCAAATGCAAGAGAGTTTCATGAAGAAACTGTGCGGAAATTAGAAAAACTACACATGTACGATTGTTTAAGAGCCAATAAAAGTTTGGCTGCTTGGGGCATTGAAGGTCGTGTACCATTTCTTGATAAAGAGTTTATGGATGTTGCAATGCGCATCAATCCGCAAGATAAAATGATAAACGGTGAGCGCATGGAAAAATGGATACTCAGAAAAGCATTTGAAAGTTATATTCCAGAGAGTGTTGCTTGGCGACAAAAAGAACAATTTTCTGATGGTGTTGGATATTCTTGGATTGACACCTTGAAAGAAGTTGTTGACAAGGCAGTTTCTAATGAACAATTGGCAAATGCCAAACATAAATTCCCAATTCAAACACCAACATCTAAGGAAGAGTTTTATTATCGTGCTATTTTTACTGAACATTTTCCTTCTGATACTGCTGCATTGTGTGTGCCACAAGAACCATCTGTTGCGTGCAGCACAAAAATTGCATTGGAATGGGATGAAGCATTTAAAAACATGAATGACCCTTCTGGAAGAGCAATTGCAACTGTACATGATGATGCTTATTAAAAAACATTATCTATTCCTTTAAATGAAAATCTCGCTTTTTAGCGAGATTTTTCATTTAAAATATTTTTTAAAATAACCGTTTTAAACTCCTTATTCTGTTTTTTGTAAAAAATCTCCAAAAGAAAATCATCCAAACACTCAATAAACCATTTTTTAGGAGTTTTTAGACACTTTCTCTGTCATCAACAATTGTTAACAAAACTGCTTATCATCATCAGAAACAAGTAAAAATCAACAATAAAAAGCATATCTTTGAGTACAAGATTACACCTGTTTTTTGGTGTTTTTTTATATAATTATAAAACACAAAACTCTTAGATAATGAGCGAAGAAAAAAAACATAATTATGATGCCTCTAGTATTCAGGCATTAGAAGGAATGGAGCATGTAAGAATGCGTCCATCTATGTATATTGGCGATGTTGGTGTGCGTGGTTTACACCACTTGGTATATGAGGTTGTAGACAATTCTATTGATGAAGCAATGGGTGGATATTGCGACAAGATTGACGTAACAATTAACGAAGACAATTCTGTTACTACCAAAGATAACGGACGTGGTATCCCTGTAGGTATTCATAAAAAAGAAGGTGTTTCTGCACTAGAAGTTGTAATGACTAAAATTGGTGCAGGTGGTAAATTTGATAAAGATTCTTATAAAGTTTCTGGTGGTTTACACGGTGTTGGAGTTTCAGTTGTAAATGCACTTTCTATTCAACTTACTGCAACCGTACACAAAGACGGTAAAATTTGGCAACAAGAATATTCACAAGGAAAAACACAATACCCTGTTAAAACTGTTGGCGAAACTGATTTTACAGGTACTGTAGTTACTTTTTTACCAGATTCAGAAATTTTTAAACAAACTACCGTATTTAACTATGATACATTGGCAGCTCGTTTGCGTGAATTATCTTACTTAAATAAAGGAATTACGATTACACTTACAGACAAGCGTAATAAAGATGATGAAGGCAATGATATTTCTGACACTTTTCATAGTACCGAAGGTTTATCAGAATTTATACGATATTTAGACAGTACAAGAGAGCAATTAACAGCAAATGTAATTGCAATGGAAGGTGAGAAAAACGGTATTCCAGTAGAAGTTGCAATGGTCTACAACACATCATATTCAGAAAATCTACACTCGTATGTAAACAATATTAATACACACGAAGGAGGAACGCATTTATCTGGTTTTAGAAGAGGACTAACAGGAACTTTAAAAAAATACGCAGAAAATTCTGGCTTATTAAAAAATGTAAAATTTGATATTGCTGGTGATGATTTTCGTGAAGGATTAACCGCCATTATTTCTGTAAAAGTTGCAGAACCACAATTTGAAGGACAAACCAAAACTAAATTAGGAAACAGAGAGGTTTCTGCAGCAGTATCGCAAGCCGTTTCAGAAATGCTAACGGATTACTTAGAAGAAAACCCTAATGATGCAAAAATTATCGTTCAAAAAGTAATTTTAGCAGCCCAAGCACGTCATGCAGCTAGAAAAGCTCGTGAAATGGTACAGCGTAAAACGGTAATGACCATGGGAGGTTTACCTGGTAAATTATCCGATTGTTCTGAAACAGACCCTTCTTTATGCGAAATTTTCTTAGTTGAGGGAGATTCGGCAGGTGGAACCGCAAAACAAGGTAGAGACCGTAATTTTCAAGCCATTTTACCACTTCGTGGAAAGATTTTAAATGTTGAAAAAGCAATGCAACACAAAGTTTTTGAAAACGAAGAAATCAAAAACATGTTTACTGCATTGGGTGTTTCAATCGGAACAGAAGAAGATCCTAGAGCTTTAAACCTATCTAAAGTACGTTATCATAAAGTAGTTATTATGTGTGATGCCGATGTAGATGGTAGCCATATTGCTACATTAATCTTAACTTTTTTCTTTAGATATATGAAAGAAATGGTAGAACAAGGTTATATTTATATTGCTACACCACCATTATATTTAGTAAAAAAAGGAAAAAAGAGAGAATATGCTTGGGATGATGATCAACGAGATTTAATTACTCAACAAATGGGTGGAAACGTTAATATACAACGTTACAAAGGTCTTGGAGAAATGAATGCAGAACAGCTATGGGACACAACTATGAACCCTGAGTTTAGAACCTTACGACAAATAGTAATTGATAGTCCAACAGAAGCAGATAGAGTTTTTTCTATGCTGATGGGAGAAGACGTTCCGCCTCGTAGAGAGTTTATAGAGAAAAATGCCAAATATGCAAATATTGATGCATAACATATAGTTTCTACTACAGTTTATACAGACTCTAAATTTAGAGTCTGTTTTTTTTTATATATTAGCGAAATGTATACCCCTTAAAATAAGAAACATTAACCTAACTTAATAACAATGAAAAAGATTATTTTAATTTTTATAGGTGTACTCACCTTATCGTTTACTGCAAAAGCACAAGGGAATTTTGCAAATATTTTATTAGCAGAATCTGAAGATGCTTCAAAGCTACTAAAAGGATATTTTAACCCTGCCATGAAAGGGTTTATTTATGGAATGAATAGCGGATGGTATCATACCGCAAAAGTCCATAAAGTATTAGGATTTGATTTAACAGTAGGCCTAAACGCTTCAATTGTTCCTTCAAAAGATGAAGTTTTTAAATTAGGTGACCTAAACCTAAGCGCCAATGGTATTATTAGAAATTCTCCCCTTTATTCTCCCAATACTGAACTTTCTACATTTGGAGGAGCTGGAGGATCTACAATTATTAATATTCGAAAAAATATAACAGTAGGGAATACAAATACACATGTTGATAGTTCTTTTGAAATGCCAGAAGGTATTAAAGACAACCTACCTTTAAATGCTGTTCCCTCCCCAGTAGTCCAGCTTACTGTTGGTTTACCCTTTAAGATGGATGGAATGTTGCGTTATATGCCTAAAATAAATGTTAAAGATGGTGGTGCAGAATTTTGGGGAATAGGAATTAAAAAAGAAATTACCAGCTGGTTTGGACCATTAGACAAACTCCCTTTGCATGTTTCTTTATTAGCAGCCTACACCTCATTAAATTTAGATTATAATTTTGATGATGATATCACTACAAGCAACATATTAACATACACAGATGCAAGTGCTACCTTTAAATTATCTGCATATACGGTACAAGCTATTGCTTCTTTAAATTTTCCAATAATCAATATTTATGGAGGTTTTGGATATAGCAGTGGTAGTTCTACTCTTAGCATGGACGGAAACTATGAAGTACAATTTCATTTTAGCTTGCCAAAAGCAAATATTGCCCCTCAAAATGTAACTTTTAATGCTGGCGGAATAAAAACTACAGTAGGCGCAAGACTAAGCCTTGGTTTCTTTAAAATATTTGGAAGCTACACTTTACAAGAATACAATACCCTAAATATTGGTGTTGCAATTAGTATTAGATAAAATCTAAACGAAAAACATTTTACAAAAAGACATCTTTTAAGATGTCTTTTTGTATTTATAAAGCATTAATTATTTTGAATTTTCGTATTTTTGTTGAATATATTCAATATATTAATTTATAAAAATAATAGATATGAAAGTTACAGTAGTTGGTGCAGGTGCAGTTGGTGCAAGTTGTGCAGAATACATCGCCATTAAAAACTTCGCTTCAGAAGTTGTAATTCTAGATATTAAAGAAGGTTTTGCTGAAGGAAAAGCAATGGATTTAATGCAAACCGCCTCTTTAAATGGCTTTGACACCAAAATTACAGGAGTTACCAATGATTATTCTAAAACGGCAAACTCAGATGTTTGTGTAATTACTTCTGGTATCCCTAGAAAACCAGGAATGACTCGTGAAGAGCTAATCGGCATCAATGCAGGTATTGTAAAAATGGTCTCTTCTAGCTTATTAAAACACTCTCCTAACACTATTCTTATTGTAGTTTCTAATCCTATGGATACCATGGCATACTTGGTACACAAAACTACTGGTTTACCAAAAAATAGAATTATTGGTATGGGTGGCGCATTAGATTCTGCTCGTTTTAAATACAGATTAGCCGAAGCTTTAGGAGCTCCTATTTCTGATGTTGACGGAATGGTAGTTGGAGGTCATAGCGATAAAGGAATGATTCCTTTAACTCGTTTGGCAACTAGAAATTCTATAAATGTATCTGAGTTTTTATCCGAAGAAAGATTAGAAAAAGTAGCTGCAGATACTAAAGTTGGCGGCGCAACATTAACAGGCTTATTAGGCACTTCTGCTTGGTATGCTCCAGGAGCAGCTGTTTCTGGAATGGTACAAGCCATTGCGTGTGATACTCAAAAAATGTTTCCTGTTTCTACCTTATTAGAAGGAGAATATGGTTTAAATGATATTTCTATCGGTGTTCCTGTTATTTTAGGAAAAAACGGAATTGAACGCATTGTCAAAATTAATTTAACAGACGCAGAAAAAGCAAAAATGCAAGAAAGTGCTGCAGCTGTTAAAAAAACAAACGGATTGTTAGACGTTTAAGACTTACAAATTTTAATATAAAAAAGGCTATTTTTATCATCTTAAAAATAGCCTTTTACTTTTAATCCAATAACAAAATCATGAAAAAAATATTTCTATTTGCACTTATAACACTCAACTTCTTTGCCTGTTCTCAGAAAAAAATAACTGAAGGTGTGTTACTTCAAAAACAGACAATGACAAGTTCTAATGAGCAAATGAACACTAGATTAAAAGGAATTGACCCTATTACAACCACCATTTATTTTAAAGGAAGTGCATCGAGAGCAGAATTGCTACACCCAATGATGGGAGAATCAACTACAATTATCGATACACAAAAAAATAAGATGATGGTATTGGTAAATAACGCTATGGCAGGAAAAAAATATGCCACAAAAAGTATAGAACTTTCTGATGATGAATTGAAAAACATCACCGTAAAAGAAAGCACCGAAACAAAAGTAATTTTGGGTTATACATGCAAAAAATATGACATTACACTACAAGACAAAGGTGTTACAACTAAAATTATCGTTTTTACCACGGATAAATTAAATGTACCAACAAAGAAAAATATTCTCTACGGCAATAAAGTAAAAGGGTTTCCGATGTTAATGGAGATTACATCCATAAAAATGGGATCAGAAATGACTATTACAATTGAAACTACCGAAATTAAAACTCAAAAAGTAGCAGATGCAAAATTTGATATGACAAATACTGAAGGCTTCGAAAAAACTGATAAAATATTTGGTATGTAATTTATAGTTTCACAGCCTACTTACAAACTTAAAAACTCCAGTAAATTAAATTTACTGGAGTTTTTTTATGCTCTTTTTTTAAAAGGTATTAAAGACTTTCTTTTAAGACAATCCTGAAATAACTCCGTTGTCATCAATTGTCATTCCTTCGGATGCTGGTGTAGCTGGTAACCCAGGCATACGCATCATTTTTCCTAATATCGGAATTAAAAAACGTGCCCCTGCTGCAATTTCAATTTCTCTTACCGTTACTCTAAACCCTGTTGGTCTTCCAATCAGCTTATCATTATCAGAAAAAGATTTTTGAGTTTTTGCCATACAAATTGCAAAATCATTAAAACCTAAACGGTCGATACGTTTCATATTTAAAATTGCTTTTCTATCAAAATCAACACCATCTGCACCATAAATTTCTTTTGCAATTGTTTCTATTTTTTCTTTTACAGGAGATTTCCAATCATACAAAGGTTTAAATTCTGCTGCTTTATTCTCTACCACATTTACAACTGCTTTGGCTAAATCTTTCGTTCCATCTCCTCCTTTTGCCCAACCTTCGGACAAAACTGCTTGCACACCTAAGCTAGCACATTGTTGTTTGATAAAACTAACTTCTTCTTCACTATCATTTATAAAAGAATTGATAGCCACAACGGGTTCTATATTAAATTTTCTAATATTTTCAATATGTTTTTCTACATTTACAAATCCATCTTTAACACGTTGTAAATTCGCAGTATTATACTCCTCTTTTGGAGAACCACCATGATGACGAAGTGCTCTAATAGTAACAACTAACACCACACATTTCGGGTTTAAACCTGCGCTTGCACATTTAATGTTTAAGAATTTCTCAGCACCTAAATCTGCTCCAAAACCCGCTTCGGTTACTACATAATTAGACAATGATAAACCCATTTTTGTAGCA
>CAZZNK010000015.1:0-31129 GCA_964655585.1 uncultured Flavobacteriaceae bacterium | reverse complement strand
TTTCTTTTCTAATAATATAGATTTTATTGAGGAGCGTTTCTTCTGTTATGGTAATTTTTGTTGACATTGTTAATCAATAAGTATTGCTTTTTTAAGGAAAACCCAAGTGATTTGAGTTCTTTCTCCTGTTTGAGTTTGTATTTTCTTTTTTCTAGGTGATAATAAAACTCCTACAAAACCTGCGATACCACTCCTAATAACAGTATTTTCTACATTAAAAATAAAATCTAAAATTAGACTAAATAAAATAGTTAATATGACAATTACAATAAAAGGTTTTTTGGCTAAGTAGATCATTTATCATAATTTTTTTTAATTCTTGATGAGATTATTAGTCCAATAGTAAAA
The DNA here is from genome assembly GCA_964655585.1 of uncultured Flavobacteriaceae bacterium. Taxonomy (GTDB): domain Bacteria; phylum Bacteroidota; class Bacteroidia; order Flavobacteriales; family Flavobacteriaceae; genus Polaribacter. The sequence goes on along the minus strand of CAZZNK010000015.1, from coordinate 30,781 downwards.
ACAGAAATTAATACACTAATAAAAAATGTAATGATTACGGGTATTAAAAAGATAATAAAAGAAGTGAAATCATTTAAGTTTTGAATAAATAAAATTAAACAAAAAACAAACCAAATAATAACATTTACAACTAATGAATATTTAAAAGAAGTTATTTTTAATGAATCTTTGTTTGTTACACTTTGATAAGCTATAGCTCCACCAAAAAATAGTGCAATAAAAAAAGAAAGAAGTAAACCTATTGTAGAATATCCATAAATTTTAAAAAAAACTAATGAGAAAAGACCTTCTCCAGTTAACATAAAAGGTAATGTGAGTATAAAAAAGATCACAAGAATTCCAGTTGGGGCACCAATTAGATAAGAAGTTAGAATGCTTTTTTTTAGTTGTTTTTCCATTTTTAATTATATTTTAAGACGGAAACCTCATCTCGGGCACATCACCTTCAATAATTAAATCTCCTGAGGTTGCGGCTTTAATTTCATCCACAGAAACACCTGGAGCTCTTTCTAATAAATAAAACGCGTTATTTTTTATTTCTAACACTGCTAAATTAGTTACAATTTTGGTAACACAACCTACGCCTGTTAATGGTAGCGAACATTCTTTTAGCAATTTAGATTCGCCACGTTTATTGGTATGCATCATGGCAACAATAATATTATTTGCTGATGCTACTAAATCCATTGCGCCCCCCATTCCTTTTACCATTTTCCCTGGAATTTTCCAATTGGCAATATCTCCGTTTTGAGCAACTTCCATGGCTCCTAAAACGGTTAATTGTACATGTTGTCCTCTAATCATTGCGAAACTCATAGAAGAATCAAATAAAGAGCCTCCTTCTAAAATAGTTACGGTTTGTTTCCCTGCATTAATTAAATCTGCATCTTCTGCTCCTTCAATAGGAAAAGGACCCATTCCTAACAATCCGTTTTCTGATTGAAATTCAACTTCAATCCCTTTGGGAATATAATTGGCAACTAATGTTGGTATTCCGATTCCTAAATTCACATACCATTTGTCTTGTAATTCTTGTGCAATTCTTTGTGCGATTTGTTTTTTATCAAGTCCCATTGTTTAAGATTTAGGTGTTACCGTTCGTTGTTCTATCCTTTTTTCGTAGTCTTTTCCTTGAAAGATACGTTGTACAAAAATACCTGGAATATGTACTTGGTTTGGATCTAGCTCGCCAACTGGTACTAATTCTTCTACTTCGGCAACTGTAATTGTTGCTGCACCACACATATTTGGGTTAAAATTACGTGCCGTACCTTTAAAAATTAAATTACCAGCAGCATCTCCTTTCCATGCTTTTACAAAAGAAAAATCTGCTTTAAAAGCAGGTTCTAAAACATACATTTTTCCGTCAAATTCTCTAGTTTCTTTTCCTTCAGCAACTTCTGTTCCGTAACCTGCTGGTGTATAAAAAGCAGGAAAACCAGCTTGTGCTGCTCTACATTTTTCTGCCAATGTTCCTTGTGGTGTGAGCTCTACTTCTAACTCTCCGGAGAGCATTTGTCTTTCAAACTCATCATTTTCTCCCACATACGAGGAAATCATCTTTTTTATTTGTTTGTTTTGTAGTAGTAATCCTAAGCCAAAATCATCTACACCTGCATTGTTAGAAATACAGGTAACCTCTGTAATTCCTAGTCTAACTAATTCTGAAATGGCATTTTCTGGAATACCACACAAGCCAAAACCACCAAGCATTAAAGTCATTCCGTCTTTTACACCTTGTGTAGCTTCTTGTACGTTTTTTACTGTTTTATGTATCATAAAAAAAAATTAAAAATCTGTATCATCTTCTATAGGGTCTCCATTGTTATCGTCTGGATTGACATCATCACAATTTAAATTAATTGAAAGATTTTCGGGTTTTTCAAAACTTTCTTGACTGATGTTTAACGTTTTGTCTGCATAACATTTTTTCATAAACAATGCCCAAGAAGGTAGTGCCATAGTAGCACCTTGTCCTTTTCCTATACCTGCAAAATGTGCAGCTCTATCATCAGCACCTGTCCAAACGCCTGTTACTAGGTTTGGTACAATTCCCATAAACCAACCGTCTGATTGGTTTTGTGTAGTTCCTGTCTTACCTGCAATTGGGTTGGTAAATTTATAAGGAAACCCTGTAACTACTTTTGGGTAACCTGTATATCCAGACCGTAATCTAACACCTGATCCTGATTGCGTAACGCCTTCTAATAATTTTAAAACTACATAAGCAGATTCTTCGCTCAATACTTCTTTAGTTTCAGGGACAAATTCTTTTAAAACGGTTCCGTTTTTGTCTTCAATTCTAGTAATTATCATGGGGTTTACTCGTAAACCTTTGTTGGCAAAAGTTGAATAGGCTGCTACCATTTCAAATAAAGTTAACTCAACGGCTCCTAATGCAATAGATGGGTTTGCAGGAACCTCGTTTTTTATTCCTGCGGATTTTGCTAATTGAGCTACGTTTTGTGGTGTAACCATATCAATTAATCGTGCTGTTATTACATTTACAGATCCTGCTATGGCATCTTTTAAAGTAAGCTCTCCACCGTATTTTTTGCCAGCATTTTCTGGGGTCCATTCCTCTGGGATTCCATATTTTCCTTTAGGGATAGTATATGGTGTGTTTGGTAATTTATCACAAGGAGACATTTTTAATTGATTGATTGCCGTTGCATATACAAATGGTTTAAATGTAGAGCCAACTTGACGTTTCCCTTGATTTACATGATCATATTTAAAATATTTATTATTAATACCTCCAACCCAAGCCTTAATATGTCCTGTTTGTGGTTCTAAAGAGAGTAAACCAGAATGTAAAAAGAATTTGTAATATTTAATAGAATCGTATGGAGACATAATGGTGTCTATGTTTCCTTTCCAAGAAAATATTTTCATTTCTCTTTTTTTCTTGAAAGCGGCATCTATTTGTTTTTCTGATTTTCCTGCTTTTTTCATCCGTTTATAGCGATCAGAATTTTTCTTTGCTCGTTTATATATCCCAGCAATTTGGCTTTTATCGATGTCGTAAAAGGGCGCTGTTTTATTTCTTTTTTGTTCTTTAAAAAAGTATGATTGTAAATTTGCCATATGTTCTTTTACAGCTTCTTCTGCATACTTTTGCATACGAGAATCTATGGTTACATATACTTTTAAACCATCTCTATAAATACTGTATTTTTTACCGTTTGGTTTTGGATTAACTTTCACCCATTTTTTTAAGTATTTTTGTAAATAGGCTCTAAAATAGGTAGCGACACCATCACTATGACTTTCTGGGGTAAAGTTGATTTTTAACGGTAGTTTTTGAAGAGAATCTTTTTCTTGTTTGGTAATAAAACCATTTTTCATCATTTGTTTAAAAACTACATTTCTTCTTTGTAATGATTTTTTTCTTGATATTTTTCTATGAGGATTGTATTGTCTTGGGTTTTTAAGCATTGCTACTAAAATAGCAGATTCTTGTAAGTCTAACTCTTTAGGTTCTTTTCCAAAATAGATGCGTGCTGCTGATCTAATACCTGTAGCATTAAAAAGAAACCCTTGTGTGTTTAAATACATGGTAATAATTTCTTGCTTGGTATATTGTTTTTCTAATTTGGTAGCAACAACCCATTCTTTTACTTTTTGAAAAAGACGTTTAAACTTATTGCCCGAAGCTCTTTTGGTAAATAAATTTTTTGATAATTGTTGGGTAATTGTACTTGCGCCACCGCCAGCACCAAGCTTAGATATAGCTCTTAAAGTCCCTTTAAAATCGATACCAGAGTGTTCGTAAAAACGTTCATCTTCTGTAGCAACTAAGGCATTTACAATGTTTTCTGGTAAGTCTTTGTAGTGTATAGGGGTTCTATTTTCGTTTAAATAATATTTTCCTAAAGTTTTACCATCCGAAGAAATTATTTCAGTAGCTAAATTACTTTGTGGGTTTTCTAAATCTTCAAAAGTTGGCAATGCGCCAAAAGCCCCCCAAGAGGCTAATAAAAAAATGAATATAATAGATATTATTCCGCCAAGAATAATAATCCAAAACCATTTGATGTATTTTTTAAAATTTGCTATATTTTTTGTCATTCTAATTGTTGCTTTTTTCTATTCTAAAACCAATATCTGTAATTCCGTTTAGAGATTCAATTCCTACTGTTTCTCCATTTTTCCGCATTGCTTGAGAAATAGAAAGTGTATAGTTCCCTGAACTTGGAAAACGAATATTCTCTTTATAAAAGAGTTTATTTTCTTTAATTTCTGAAAATCCAGACCCTAGAAATTTACCTGTTTTATCGGCCATTTCATATTGTAGAGTGTCAATAATTTTATTTCCGTTTGGGAAACTTATTTTTGTTATAAGATACAGATTACTGTATTTATAATTGTTGTTATTTCTTATATTAAGAAACAAATTATTCACAGAAATAGTATCTGTAACCTGAAATAGAAATTGAATGCTATTATTTTTTTCCCAACTACCGTTTTCGGTTGATTTGTATTCATCAAAAACACGGTTTTTATCACAAGAAACAAACCCCATTATCAATAGGATTAAAAAATAAAAACTATTTTTTCTGATTGTTATTATCATTTTTTGGACTATTTCCTCTATTGTTTTTTGGCTGATTCCTTTTTTGTGTGTTATTTTTCCTTTGATGATTACCCGCATTTACAGGCTTTTTTCTACGGTTATTTTTTCGTCTTCTTTTATTTTTAGGAACATCAAAACGAGTTAAACTATCTTGACCCACCACATTTTCGAAACTTACTTTTGGTGTTTCTTCAATTTCAGATTCATATTCTTCTAACGAGACAGATTTCTCATTATTTTTATTCAACTCAATAATTTCTTGAACTTGCTCTAAAGTTAATCGAAACCATTTAGCTCTATTTTCTTTATAGGTGTACCAAAGATGATTTTTAAAGATATCCATTTTAATAAAAATAGCATCTCCTTTTTGGGTTTTTAAAACCACACTTTGTTTCGGAAAACTTTTTAAAGCATCTAAATAGGTGTCTAATTCAAAATTTAAACAACACTTTAATTTACCACATTGACCTGCTAATTTTAATGGATTTAATGATAGTTGCTGGTATCTTGCTGCTGATGTAGTTACTTTTCTAAAGTCTGTTAACCAAGTAGAGCAACACAATTCTCTACCACAAGAGCCAATACCTCCTAATCTTGCTGCTTCTTGGCGTGCACCAACTTGTTTCATTTCTACTCTAATAGAAAATGCACCTGCTAATTCTCTAATTAACTGTCTAAAATCTACTCTTGTGTCTGCAGTATAATAAAAAGTTGCTTTTTTTGAATCTCCCTGATATTCTACATCAGATAGTTTCATTTTTAGATCCAAATTATTGATAATTTCTCTTCCTTTCCGTTGAGTTTCAGGTTCTTTTTCTCTGGCTTCTTGCCAGATATCGATATCTCGTTGGCTTGCTTTTCTATAGATTTTCTTTACATCTTCGCTATCAAAAAAGACATTTCTTTTTTTCATTTGCACTTTTACCAATTCACCAGATAAAGAAATTATACCAATATCATGTCCTGGAGAACCTTCGGTAGCTACAACATCTCCCATAGAAAGGCTTAGGTTTTCATGGTTTTTAAAAAAATGTTTACGTCCATTTTTAAAGCGGATTTCATAAATATCGAACGGCAATTCTCCGCTCGGTAAAGTCATATTAGAAAGCCAATCAAATACCGATAATTTTTCACATCCTCCAGAAGCACAACTTCCGTTGCTTTTACATCCTTTTGGAACACTATTTTTATCGGTAGTACAATTACTACAGCTCATATTTTGAGTATATTTTAGAGAAGTAAAAACTTCTTTAGATTCTTGATTGATTATCAGGCAGGTATAAAATTTCTGCTTGATTTTTTGTTTAATCAGTAAATATACGGAATTTGAGGGAAAGTAAAAGGAGTTTTTTTACTTCGGATGAAATCAGGGTTTTTCTATTGTTTTTTGCTTAAAAAACTTCGATATATTTACTACTGAAAAGCAAATTTACTCGATGTGATGTTTTAGGTACAAAAGAGTTAGCATTTTTAAAAACTTGGGCAGTGAGACAAGTATCATCGTCACTTTACATCTAAACAATTCGAAAATTAAGTATCCAACGAGAAGCTACACTTGCTTTACTTCAATAATTTTAACAGGGCACGCTTTTTTAGCTTCTAAAGAGGCATTATAAATAGTTTCATCATAAGATTTAATGGTAAAAAAACCTTTTTTTTCTGTAGAATGTAATAATACTGATTTCCCGTCTTTTTTAGACATCTGAAATTGTGCAGGAGCCAACTCTACACAATAGTTACAACCGATGCACTTTTTACGTTGTAAAGTGATGACTACCATTTATTTATTTATTTATTTTTGATTGATAAACTTGTTGACAAAAATTTATTTTGCAAACTCGGTTTTTACAATCTTATATAACTTATCTGACTTACGGATTCTAAAGTCTAACTTTATTGTTACTTCATCTCCTTTGGTAGCTTTTGTAGCAGCAACATCGTTTACAAACATTTCTTTGAGCTCCATTTCTTGCGCACCTGTTGTTGGGCCTGTAATTAAAATGGTATCGCCAACGGAAACATCATACGCATCAATTTTAAATTCACCAATTTTTGCTTTTTGAAAATAATGTACTCCTCTGCCTAAAAACACTTTCTTTTGTGTGGCATGAGAACCAGGTTCTTTACTCCATTCTCCTAATTTTTGACCTAAGTAATACCCATTCCAAAACCCTCGATTGTAGACTTTTTCTAACTCTTGCATCCATCCGATTACTTTTTCTTTATTGTAAGTACCTGCGGCAACATCATCAATGGCTTCTCGGTAACATTTTATTACATTGGCAACATATTCTGGCGCTCTTCCTCTTCCTTCAATTTTTAAAACTTTGATACCTGCATCCGTAACTTGATCTAAAAAATCTATTGTGCATAAATCTTTTGGAGACATAATATATTCATTATCCAGCTCCATTTCGAAACCAGTCTCTTGGTCTATTACTGTATATTTTTTTCTACAATTTTGTTTACAGGCTCCTCTATTTGCTGATGAATTGTGCGAGTGCAAACTCATATAACACTTTCCAGAAACAGCCATACATAAAGCGCCGTGTCCAAAAATTTCGACTTCAATCAATCTTCCAGAAGGTCCTTTGATTTGCTCTTTTTCAATATCGTCTGTAATCTTTTTTACCTGACGCAAACTGAGTTCCCTACTCAATACCATGGTGTCTGCAAATAGGGCGTAAAATTTTACCGTTTCTATGTTGGTAATATTAATTTGTGTAGAAATATGCACTTCCATATTTGCTTCTCTTGCAATTCCAATAACTGCTTGATCCATTGCAATTACAGCAGTAATATTTGCAGATTTCGCTTTTTTTATCAATGTTTTTACGATGGATAAATCATGGTCGTAAATAATAGTGTTTAATGTTAAATAGGTACGAACATTTTTTGCGGTACAGCGATTAGAAATTTCTTCTAAATCATCCAACGTAAAATTGATAGACGCTCTCGCTCGCATATTTAATTGCTCTACGCCAAAATATACCGAATCACATCCGTTATCTAAGGCTGCTTGTAGCGATTCAAAGTTACCCGCAGGTGCCATCAATTCTATTTGTTGCATGGTTTTCTTTTAATTTTTTTGCAAAAATAGTGTTTTTTTGTTGAGGAGATTTATTTCTAACATTTTATCATTTTTTAAACATAAATCTATTGATTTTTTACAATCTTTGTAATTCAATTTTAAGGATGAAAATAGCAGTTGTAGGTGCTACCGGAATGGTAGGGAATATTATGTTAAAAGTATTGGCAGAGCGTAATTTTGAAGTTACAGAATTAATTCCTGTGGCATCAGAAAAATCAATAGGGAAAACCATTTTTTATAACGGAAAAGAGTACCCAATTGTTGGGATGGAAAATGCGATTGCTAAAAAACCAGATATTGCTGTTTTTTCTGCTGGTGGAAATACTTCGTTAGTATGGGCTCCAAAATTTGCTGCAGTTGGCACAACAGTTATCGATAATTCTTCGGCTTGGAGAATGGATGCGACTAAAAAATTAATTGTTCCTGAAATTAATGCATCAGAATTAACAAAAGAGGATAAAATTATTGCCAACCCAAATTGTTCAACCATTCAATTGGTTATGGCATTAGCTCCGTTACATAAAAAGTATACCATTAAAAGATTGGTTGTTTCTACCTATCAATCAATTACAGGAACAGGTGTAAAAGCAGTAGAACAGCTTAAAAATGAGTACGATGGAGTGGTTGGGGAAATGGCATATCCTCATCAAATTCATAAAAATGCATTACCACATTGCGATGATTTTGAACCGAATGGTTATACCAAAGAAGAGATGAAGTTGGTGCGAGAACCTCAAAAAATATTAAACGATAGAACGATTGCTATAACTGCAACTGCAGTTAGAATTCCTGTGGTTGGAGGACATTCTGAAAGCGTGAATATTGAGTTTGAAAATCATTTTACAATTGCCGATGTTAAAGAAATACTATCAACAACAAACGGAGTTACTTTACAAGACGATGTTGACAATGATATCTATCCGATGCCATTATATTCCGAAGGGAAAGATGATGTCTTTGTAGGAAGAATCCGTAGAGACGAATCTCAAGAAAATACATTGAATATGTGGATTGTTTCAGACAATCTTAGAAAAGGTGCCGCAACAAATGCAGTACAAATAGCAGAGTATTTAGTAGCACATAAATTAGTTTAATTATATAATATGGCAGCATTTTATAAACTTACAATTAAAGAGATTATCAAAGAAACTACTGATGCAGTTTCAATCCTTTTTAATGTTCCAAATAATTTAAAAGAGACGTTTTCTTTTAAATCAGGTCAATACATTACCTTAAAAACACTAATTAATGGAGAAGATGTCCGTAGGGCTTATTCTATTTGTTCGTCTCCTGAAAGTAATGACCTAAAAGTAGCTGTTAAAGCGGTAGAAAACGGAAAATTTTCTACCTATGCAACTACAAAATTACAAGAAGGTGATGAGGTTGAGGTTGCTCCGCCCGAAGGAAAATTTACTTTAGAACCATCAGCAAATAAAAGTTATTTAGGATTTGCCGCAGGAAGTGGGATTACACCTGTTTTATCAATGATAAAAAGTGTTTTAGAAGAAGAACCTTCGTCAACTTTTACATTGATTTATGGAAATAAAAGGGCCAAAGACACTATTTTTAAAGATAAATTAGATGCTTTATTAGTAGCATATCCAACACAATTTAAATTGCACTATATATTTAGTAGAGAGCAACAAACCGACAGTCTATTTGGAAGAATAGATCAAGGAAATGTCAACTATTATATCAAAAATAAATATAAAAATATTGTATTTAGTGATGCTTTTTTGTGCGGACCAGAAGAAATGGTAAATATTGTTTCTCAAACATTGCAAGAGTATAACATTAGCAAAGAAAATATTCATTTTGAGTTGTTTACGGCAAGTGTTTCTAAGGATAACTCTACAGATATTCCTGAAGGGAAAACGGAGATTACGGTGTTGTTAGATGATGAAGAAACTACTTTTACAATGAGTAAAAAAGATGTTATTTTAGCAGCAAGTTTGCGCAATGATTTAGATGCTCCGTATTCTTGTCAAGGAGGGGTTTGTAGTAGTTGTTTGGCAAAAGTTACAGCAGGAAATGCGGTAATGGTTAAGAATACAATTCTTACAGATGATGAGGTGGATGAAGGTTTTATTTTAACTTGTCAAGCACACCCAACATCATCAAAAATTACGATTGATTTTGACGATGTATAAATAGTCATTCCTTTTTTCTATTTTTACACTATAATTTTATCAAACTAGTTTTATGGATTTTAACGACTTTAAAAATGCTTTTTTCATCGGTTTTTTCATGGCTTTTATGATTGGGCCTGTGTTTTTTATGCTGATAAAAACTAGTATTTTAAAAGGAGTAAGGGCAGCCATTGCATTTGATTTAGGCGTAATTTTAGGAGATATTACCTTTATTTTAATCGCTTATTTTGGGAGTAGAAGTTTGTTAGAGAGAATAAAAGACGACCCTCGTTTATTTCTAATTGGCGGTTTGGTTTTGGTTATTTATGGACTGATAACGTATCTAGATAAAAGTAATAAAAAAGAGATTGAAGAACCAGAAATTAAGCTTTCAGAAAATACAAATTACATCAAGTTATTTATCAAAGGGTTTTTCTTAAATTTTATAAATATTGGTGTTTTAGCATTTTGGTTAGGTGTAATTGTTGTGGTTGGACCTACTTTAGATATGCAACCGATATCTATTTTTTGGTATTTTACTACCGTAATTTTAGGATATGCACTAACTGATTTAGGAAAAATTTTATTAGCAAAACAGTTAAAAAACAAACTAACTCCTTTTGTAATTTATAAAATGAAAAAAGGAATGGGAATTCTATTAATTGTTTTTGGAGCGGTTTTAATGCTAAAAGGTTTTCTTCCTAAAGAAAAACTGAATATAGAGAGCCTTATAGAAAAGGTTGAAAAGAAGTAATTACGACAGTATTTGAACTATCGTAATTACTAAAAAAAGTTTTATTTCTTAAAAATATTATTTTCCATTTGTACATCTGCCATTAATTTTGATGGGTCTATCTCAACAGATTTTACCATTTTAGAAGTTGTAAATGTATATGTTGGATGCGCCCAAGACCAATCTTCTAGAACAGTTGCAGAAGTTGGTTTGTTACCACGCATCATACGCAACGGAATGTTAAAGTGAGTTGTTGTTCCATCTAAAAAAACCACTTTTACATCTATTGGCATTGGCATTTTACCAATTCTTTCTAAGGTAATTTTTTTACCATCAACAGCTTTAATTCCGTAATCTATGGTATGTGTTGTTTCTGTCCACTCGTTTAAATACCAATCTAAATTCAGTCCAGAAATTTTTTCAGCAGTCCGTTTTATATCGTTTGGTGTTGGATGTTTAAAGCTAAAATCTGTAAAATATTTTAACAACGTTTTTTCAACATTTTCTTTACCAATAACATATTCTAACTGGCTTAAAAAGATATTTCCTTTGCTGTAACTTGCCATTCCGTATGCCGTATTGGTATTATATCTATCTGCATGTGTAGATAAAGGTTCTTCGATGTTTTTATCCACCACATAATTGTAATATTTGTAAGAACCTGTATGCGGGTTTTCTTTACCAGATTTTAAAATTTCATTGCTTGCTTTGTTAGAAATATAGGTTGTAAAACCCTCGTCCATCCATGAATGTTTACTCTCATTACTGGCTAACAAAAACTGAAACCATGTATGTGCCATTTCGTGAGATGTAACACCAAACAAGCTTTTTGCACTGCGTTCTCCAGTTACTAAAGTACACATAGCATATTCCATTCCGCCATCACCACCTTGAATTACAGAGTACTGTTTGTATGGATATTGCCCTATTTTTTTAGAAAAATAAGTCATTAATTCAGCAACCTTTGGTTGAAACTCTTTCCATGATTGAAGAAATTTACCTTCCATATTCTTTTTATAGAAAAAGTGTAAATCAATGCCGTTTTTCATGGTAAAAATATCATGTTGATATTCTTTATCTGCAGCCCAAGTAAAATCGTGCACATTAGGAGCTTTAAAATGCCATGTAATTTTTTCTCCCTTTGGAATGTTTAACTTTTGATTTTTATCCTCGTAACCATGACCTACTTCTTGGGGATTTTGCACATAACCAGTTCCTCCAACCACATAGTTTTTATCAATATGAAGTGTTACATCAAAATCTCCCCAAACACCTTGAAATTCACGAGCAATATAAGGGTGTGTTTGCCAGCCTTCAAAATCATATTCTGCCATTTTTGGGTACCATTGGGTCATTGAGAGCGCAATACCTTCTTTATTATTTCTACCAGAACGACGAATTTGTTTAGGAACCTGTGCCTCAAAGATCATATCAAAAGTAACACTTTCACCAGATTTTATGGGTTTGTTTAAAACCACCTCTAAAACAGTTCCTACCGTTTCAAAATTTATAGCAACTCCATTTTGTTTTAAGGATTTTACTTTGATGTAGCCAATTTCTGAAGGACTTAACTTACTAATTCTATCTCTTACTCTTCCGTCAGGATCTTTGATGTTTCTTGAGCGAACATCCATTTGAGAATTGGGTTGAAATGCATTGAAATACAGATGATAAAAAACTTTATTCAACGCATCTGGTGAGTTGTTGGTATATACCAATTTTTGAGTTCCTTTGTATTGATAATTATTAACGTTCATATCAATATCCATCGTGTAATCAACATGTTGTTGCCAATAATAATTGGTGTTTTTTGTTGATTTTTTCTGCTGATAAGTAACCTTTTTTGTTTCTGCACAAGAAAAGAGTAGCAATATAGAAAATCCGAAGAAAAGTAATTTTTTCATAAATTATTTTTTAGTTCATTTGTGTTAATTAAAAAAGGACATCAACTTAATAATGTCCTTTTTATGTTTATTTCTAAGTCAAAAGATTATTTTCCATTCACCATTCTATCTGCCATTTTTAGGGCATTGTAAGCGTTTACAATTCTTCCTGAAACAGACAAACTAGAAAAAGGAACCATTTTTCCATTTGGAGTTTCTTTTGATTTAGATCCTGGCTGAATTACATCAAAATTGATTTTTGTACCAGAATTCATTAAAATGTGTTTTACTTGGCTTGCCGATAATTCTGGGTAGTAAGATCTAACCAAAGCAGCAACACCTGCTGCCGATGGAGCAGCCATAGAAGTACCATTGTATTTTGCGTAATGGTCTTTTGGTACTGTAGAATATACTTGTACTCCAGGAGCAAATACATCTACATTTATTTTACCGTAGTTAGAAAAAATTGCTGGTAAATTTTCATTGTAACTAGAACTCATCGCTCCGATAGTTAATACATTGTCTGTAAACTCAGTTTTTAAATCTTTAGAATCATTAGGAAAAGTATATATCACATCTATATTTGCTCCGTCATTTCCTGCAGCATTTACAATTAATACATCTTTAGATTCTGCATATTTAATGGCATCATATACCCATTGTTTGTTTGGTGAATAAGCTTTACCAAAACTACTATTAATTACCTTTGCTCCGTTATCTACTGCGTAACGGATACCTAAAGCTACATCTTTATCGTGCTCATCTCCATCTGGCACTACTCTAACAGACATTAGTTTTACATTATTTGCAACTCCATTTACGCCAATACCATTGTTTCTTGTCTCTCCAACAATACCACCAACGTGGGTTGCATGACTTTCATCATCTTTAGAACCAATTACATTATTGTTACCATAATATTTATCATTAATATCATATAGATTATCTCCCATTTTTTGACGAGAATCAAAACCTAATGCATAATGTTTGTTTTTTTCAAAGTTTGTTTTGTACTCATTAAATGCTTTTTCTGAAAATCCTCTACTTAATAATCCTGATATATCTGCAATTGCAGCTACATCTTTTGGATCACTTGGTTTTACAGTTTTAAAATCTTCTGCAGTAAAGTCATCTTTTCCTAAAAACTTTTTAACTCTTGTAAAATGTTCTGTAATTTGATTTAATCGAGTTGCAGTTCTTTTTTTACCAGCAGAACTTTTTTCAAACTCTTCTTTGTGTTTTAAAAATTGTTCGTAGTCTTTTTTATCTGCATCAGCAATTTCTGAAGCTTTTTTATCCCCAAATTTATCCATACCTCTTTTTACGATACGGGTAATTTCTAATTGGTCTGCAACTACCATTTTACCATCTTTATTTCCTAAGAAATTCCACCCATGCATATCATCTATATATCCATTTTTATCATCATCAATACCATTACCTGCAATTTCTTTAGGGTTTGTCCATATAACATCTTTTAAATCTTCATGCTCTATGTCCATCCCAGAATCTGTAATTCCAACAATTACTTCTACTCCTTTTTTACCTTCTAAAAATTTATATGCTTTATCAACACTCATTCCTGGAATAGAGTCGGTTGCTAAATCTAAATGCCCCCAAGTTTTTGCTTGTTCTTCTGTAAGAGGTGCTTTTTTAGCGGTCATGTTTACAATAGCATTAATTCCTTTTGGTACAGGAATACTACTAACGGATTTACAACTTGCCAAGGCAACTGAGGCAATTGCTGTATATAAAATTGGTTTTAAAATTCTCATAATTGTTTATATTAATTAAAAATGTCTTTAAATTTATGTGTTTCTTTTAATCGTACACCTTTTTCGGTGTGTTGTACAGTACAAAGTTCGTGTTCAGAATCGTGTTCTAAGAACAAAAAATATTCATTGTCTGCTGCTTCATTTAAAAAAGCTGCTTTTTCTTTGATGGTTAATAGCGGACGTGTATCATAACCCATTACATAAGGTAACGGAATATGTCCAACAGTTGGCAACAAATCTGCCATAAAAACAAGTGTTTTGTCTTGATAATTCAATTTTGGAAGCATTTGCTTTTCGGTATGCCCATCCATAAACAATACGTCAAACCCAATTTGGTCTTTGGCATTTCTATGGATAAAATTCAATTGCCCACTTTCTTGTATCGGATTGATGTTTTCCTTTAAAAAAGATGCTTTTTCCCTCGGATTTGGTTCTGTTGCCCATTCCCAATGATTTTTATTACTCCAAAATTGAGCGTTTTTAAAAGCGGGTTCGTACCCTGTTTTGTTTTTATTAAATTGAATGGCACCACCACAATGATCAAAATGTAAATGTGTTAAAAATACGTCGGTAATATCATCTTTATGAAAACCATGTTTTGCCAAGGATGCATCTAAAGAAGTGTTTCCGTACAAAAAGTAATATCCAAAAAATTTATCAGATTGTTTTGCTCCCAAACCAGTGTCAACCAGTGTCAATCTATCTCCGTCTTCAATTAGCATACAACGCATGCTCATATTAATTAAGTTATTAGCATCTGCAGGATTGCTTCTTTGCCAAATAGATTTTGGGACAACACCAAACATAGCGCCACCATCTAGCTTAAATTTTCCTGTTTCTATCGGATAGATTTTCATGGATTACAAAGATGCGGAAAATTCATGACTTTTTTGTTAAGAAAAACAAAAAAGA
Source organism: uncultured Flavobacteriaceae bacterium (assembly GCA_964655585.1). GTDB lineage: Bacteria > Bacteroidota > Bacteroidia > Flavobacteriales > Flavobacteriaceae > Polaribacter. The sequence continues at coordinate 15,682 of CAZZNK010000015.1, read as the reverse complement.
CTGTTCAGTAGAACAGTCTTTTTTTGAGGTGTCGAGCGGATTCGAACCGCTGTAGATGGTGTTGCAGACCACTGCCTAGCCACTCGGCCACGACACCTGTTAAGGTGTGCAAATTTACGCAATTTTCCTTTTAGCGCAAGTTTTTTTAAACTTTCCTTTTTTTAGATAAAATGATGACTACATTTTCTACATTTCCACCAATTGGTGGATTTATTTTTGCCACGCTTACTTTGGCTTTTTTTATCATCGGAATTTCTTTTAAAGTTCTATCTAAGATACGTTTGGCAACGTGTTCTAGCAACTCAGACCGAATAGCCATTTCTTGTTTTACAATCAGATTTAAATGTACATAATCTGCTGTGTCGATTAACTTATCTGAGATAGATGATTTTTTTAAATTGACTTTTACCGCTATATCTACACGATATTCTGATCCAATTTTTGCTTCTTCATCTAAACAACCATGATATGCGTAGAGTTTGATGTTGTTTATTTTAATAATTCCCATTTGTGATTTTAAAAAACAAAGATACGGGTAAAATTAAATTTCTAACCTGTAAAAAAATCAAAAATATTGCTCAATGCACTTGTGGGTGCCTTGTAAAATTCTGTATAGCTGCAACGTTGGCAAGTAACACTTGTGTATTTTTGGTTTTAAATATCAAATATTTTAGATAATGTACCTCCTGTTGCTCTCATTTGTGCAACTTTGTAAGTATTGTTTTTACATTTTGGGCAGGTGTAGTTTAAGTTTAAATGATTCATTTTTTAGTTTGTTTATTTTATTAGATGTATAAAAGTTTGTTTTGTTACAGTTTAGATTGATTTCTTTTACGGTTTGTGTTAGTGATTGCAGTGGCAGCTTTTGCTTTGGTTTTTTACCAAAGCAAAACTATAACGGAAAGCACGACCCGAAGGGAAACACCCAAAAAATAATAAAAAACGACTTATTTTGTTTAATTTTGTGGCTTCAATTTTAGAACGATGTCAGAAGAAACAAAATCACTCAATTTTATTGAGCATATTATAGAAGAAGATTTGGTAAATGGAATGCCGAAAGAGAATTTACGCTTTCGTTTTCCGCCAGAACCGAATGGGTATTTGCATATCGGTCATACAAAAGCTATCAGAATTAGTTTTGGTTTGGGCGAAAAATACAATGCTCCTGTAAACCTTCGGTTTGATGACACAAATCCTGCAAAAGAAGAGCAAGAGTATGTAGATGCGATTAAGCATGATATTACTTGGTTGGGCTACAAATGGGATAAAGAGTTGTATTCTTCAGATTATTTTCAGCAGTTGTATGATTGGGCTATTTTGTTGATAAAAGACGAAAAAGCGTATGTAGATAGTCAATCATCCGAAGAAATGAGAGTGCAAAAAGGGACACCTACAAAAGTGGGTACAAACAGTCCTTTTAGAAACAGATCTGTGGATGAGAATTTGGAGTTGTTTGAGAAAATGAAAAATGGCGATTTTAAAGAAGGAGAACACATTCTGCGTGCAAAAATTGATATGGAAGACCCAAATATGTTGATGCGTGACCCTTTAATGTATCGTGTTTTGTATAAAGAACATCACAGAACAGGCAACGATTGGTGTATTTATCCAATGTATGATTGGACACATGGAGAGAGTGATTATTTAGAACAAATATCGCACTCATTATGTTCGTTAGAGTTTAAACCTCATAGAAAATTATACAATTGGTTTAGAGATCATATTTTTGAATATAACAAATCTAGCTTGCCTTTGCCACCAAAACAACGTGAGTTTTCTCGTTTAAATTTGAGTTATACCATAATGAGCAAGCGTAAATTGATGCAGTTGGTAGAAGAAGGTGTAGTTTCTGGTTGGGACGACCCAAGAATGCCTACTATTTCTGGTTTACGAAGACGTGGTTATACGCCAGCATCTATAAAAAACTTTATAGAAACGGTTGGGGTTTCTAAGCGAGAAAATGTAATTGATGTGGCACTTTTAGAATTTAAGGTTAGAGAAGATTTAAACAAAATTGCTAAAAGGGTGATGGGGGTTTTAAACCCTATAAGGGTAATTATTGATAATTATCATGAGGGAGAAGAAGAGTTTTTAGAAGCAAACTACAACGATTATGAAGAAGGATTTGGAACTAGAAAAGTGCCTTTTTCTCGTGAGATTTACATCGAAAAAGAAGATTTTAGAGAAGAAGCAAATAAAAAATTCTTCCGATTAAAATTAGGAAAGGAAGTCCGATTAAAAAACGCTTATTTTATTACGGCAAACAGTGTAGAAAAAGATGAAAATGGAGAAATTACCGTAATTCATTGTACTTATGATCCGAAAACAAAATCAGGTAGTAATACCGAAGAAAGTAAACGAAAAGTAAAAGGAACGTTGCATTGGGTTTCTGTAAAACATGCTGTAAAAGTAGAAGTTAGAGCCTATGATAGATTGTTTTTAGATGAAGCCCCAGATAGCCATAAAGATAAAAGTTTTATGGAATTTGTAAACCCAGATTCGTTAAAAATTACGACTGCTTTTGTAGAACCAAGTTTACAAACAGCAAAAATTGGTGAGGGCTTTCAGTTTCAGCGTATCGGTTATTTTAATGTTGATGATGATACATCCGTAGAAAAATTAGTGTTTAATAAAACTGTTGGATTGCGAGATAATTGGAGTAAGAAGTAGAATTTCAGTTTCCGTAATAATTTTAGCAAACCTCACAGATTTTTTAAAACCTGTGAGGTTTGTTTTGGTTTAAGGCGCAGGATTTGGTATTAAATGGTGTACTGCATTTATTTCATTAATAATTTCATCAGACAAAGAGATATTGATACTGTTGATATTCTCTTTTAGTTGACTCATTTTAGTTGCTCCGATAATATTACTGGTTACAAAAGGCAATTGATTTACAAAGGCTAATGATAATTCTGCCAAAGACATTCCGTGTTTTTGAGCAATTTTTAAATATTCTCGTACTGCATTTTCTGATTGCTTGCTACTGTATCTATCGAATCTAGGAAACAAAGTTACTCTTGCTTTTTTTGGGATATTGTTTAAATATTTACCCGATAAAACCCCAAATGCCAATGGAGAATACGCTAATAAACCAATGTTTTCTCTCAATGAAACTTCCGATAAACCGTATTCATAAGAACGATGTAATAAAGAATATGAATTTTGAATGGTACTCATTCTTGGCAAATTATATTCTTTGGCAGTTTGTAAATATTGCATGGTTCCCCAAGGAGTTTCGTTGGAAAGTCCCAGGTGTTTGATTTTTCCTTGTTTGATAAAATCATTCAAGGTTTCTAAAATTTCTTGATAATTTTCAGCTTCTTTTGTAGCTGTTTTATACGGATAATCTCTCACTCCAAAACAATTTACACCACGTTCTGGCCAATGTAATTGGTATAAATCTAAATAATCGGTTTGTAACCTTTTTAAACTACCTTCAATAGCTTCTGTAATGGCTCTTTTACTAAAACCATCTTTTCTAATATGTGCTGTATAATCTCCATTTCCTGCAATTTTACTTGCCAATACAATCTTGTCTCTATTGTTTGTTTTTTTGAGCCAAGAGCCGATAATTTTTTCAGTTGCTCCATAGGTTTCTGGTGTTGCCGGAACTGAATATAATTCTGCTGTATCTACAAAATTAACACCTTGCTCTAAAGCATAATCTAATTGTTGGTGTCCTTCTGCTTCGGTGTTTTGATTCCCCCAAGTCATGGTACCCAAACAGATTTTACTAACTTTTAGGTTTGTATTTGGTAGCGTGGTGTATTTCATTGTTGATGTGAGTTTGTTTAACTGTTTAAAGTCTTTTATTTTTCTGAATTCAAATATTTATATGTAATTAAATCTTCTTTGTTTTTTATCTCAATTTTTTTTCCATCTTTTATGATAAAATTTCTATCGGTTACTTGTAAAACGTCATTGTAATAATGGTCAGTTAAAATGATTCCTTTTGACTCTTTTAATTTTAGTAATAAATTTTTGATTACATCTTTGTAAATAGGTTCAATCATTGAAAAAGGCTCGTCTAACATTAAGAATGGGTGTTTTAGGTTACCAAGAATTAGCAATTCAAGATAACGTAATTGTCCTAAGGATAATTGGCCGACTTTTATTTTTTCAAAATTTGATACTTGTGGTGAATAAAAAATTTTGTTTTGATCATCTCCGTTTGGAAAGAATAATGGGATTATAGTTCTCACTTTTTGTTCCTTCGGTAAAAAAGTGTCTTGTGGTAAATATGCTATCTTTTTTGAAGGAATAATATTCTTTTGAGAAATAGTTTCTGAATTTATTCTTATAAGAATCGAATCAGCTTTTACCGTTCCGAACAGTAGTTTTAATAAAGTTGACTTTCCTGTTCCATTCCGTCCAAAGACCCCAAGTATTTCACCTGTTTTACATGTAAGAGTCATGTTTTTTAAAATGACTTTATTTCCGTAAGATTTGTTAAGGTTAGTTACTTCTAATAAATTCATCTACTTGATTATTATATCAATTAGAAATAGTAAAGAAGAAATTGTCATATTTAAAAACCATACTTTTTTTATGAGCTTACTCTTTGTAAAACCAAGGTTGTAATAGGTATAGTATTCATTTTTTTTAAAAATGTGAAAGCCTAAATAACCTATTAAAATTCCAAGTGAAGAAAAAATAAGAACACTCCATAAAACACCTGATATTAAACCGAAAATTAATGAAAAAGGAATATTGAACATATTAATATCAAAAAAATATTTCCAAATAGCTTTATTATTCATTCTCTTTGATGATTTTTATTTTAAAATCGCCTCAATTCCTGGTAGTGTTTTTCCTTCTAACATTTCTAACATAGCGCCACCGCCAGTAGAAACGTAACTTACTTTATTGGCAAACCCAAACTGTTTTACGGCAGCAACAGAATCACCACCGCCAACGAGAGAGAATGCACCATTTTTGGTAGCTTCTACAATAGCTTTCCCTAATTCGATGGTTCCTGTGGCAAAATTTTCCATTTCAAAAACACCCAAAGGACCGTTCCATAAAATGGTTTTAGAATTGGCAATAACTTTTGCGAAATTCTCTGAGGTTTTTGGTCCACAATCTAACCCCATCCAACCATCAGGAATTTTATAAGTATCTACAGTTTGTGTATTCGCATCGTTTTTAAAATCATCAGCAATTACAGCATCAACAGGCAAATGAATTTGTACATTTTTCTTTTTTGCTTCTTTCAAAATAGTCAATGCTAGTTGTATTTTATCATCTTCTACCAAAGAATTTCCGATGTTTCCTCCTAAGGCTTTTATAAAGGTAAACGTCATTCCGCCGCCCACAATAATATGATCTACTTTGTCTAGTATATTTTCAATAACACCAATTTTTGAAGAGACTTTTGCACCCCCTAAAATTGCTGTTACGGGTTTTTTACTATCGCTTAAAACCTTGTTAATACTCTCAATTTCTTTAGCTAATAAATTCCCAAAGCATTTTTTATCCTCAAAAAATTGTGCAATTATTGTGGTTGATGCGTGTGCTCTGTGAGCAGTGCCAAAAGCATCGTTTACATAAATATCTCCTAATTTAGAAAGTTGTTTTGCAAAAGCAATATCGCCATTTTTCTCTTCATCGTAAAAACGTAGATTTTCTAATAATAAAATTTCTCCGTTTTCTAAATTAGCAACCGCATCTTCAGCTTTTTTACCAATACAATCATCAATAAATTGTGTTTGAACTCCTAAAATACGGGTAACTTCGTCTACAATATGGCGCAAAGAAAATTTATCTTCAACACCTTTTGGTCTTCCAAGGTGAGATATTAATATACAGCTTCCTCCATCTTCTAAAACTTTGATAATGGTAGCTTTTGCAGCTTCAATTCTAGTGGTATCGGTTACTTGAAATTCATCATTTAAAGGCACATTAAAATCTACTCTAATAATGGCTTTTTTGTTTTCAAAATTAAAATCGTTGAGTGTTTTCATTAGAAATATAGTGTTTTTCGTTTACAAATGTAGGTATTTATTCGCATTTAAAAAGGTATATTTGTTATATGCTTTTCAGTGATATTATAGGACAAGAACATCTTAAAAACCATTTACAAACTTCTGCAAAGAATGGTAGAATTCCGCATGCACAATTATTTGTTGGCAAAGAAGGAAGTGGTACTTTGCCTATGGCAATTGCATATGCACAATTTTTATTATGCAATTTTTCTGATGATAGTGAAACGTGTAACATAAAATGTAACAAATTACAGCATCCAGATTTACATTTTGCATTTCCAGTAACTACAAACGATAGTGTAAAAAAACATGCTGTTAGTAATTTGTTTTTAGAAGAATGGCGGAGTTTTATCAGTCAAAAACCTTACGGAAGTCTGTTTAATTGGTTGCAACATATTGGTGTAGAAAATAAACAGGGTTTGATTGGGGTTGACGAATCTTTAGATATTGTAAAAAAACTACAACTAAAAGCATACGAAGGCGGTTTTAAAATAATGATTATTTGGATGGCAGAAAAAATGAATATTGCGGCCGCCAATAAACTTTTAAAACTGATTGAAGAGCCTCCAGAAAAAACAGTTTTTTTATTGATTACAGAGAGCGAAGAACAAATTATTAATACGATTAGATCTCGTTGTCAAGCATTATATTTTCCTTTATTGAGTGAAAAAAACATTGCAGATACTTTGGTAAAAAGAGAACAAATTAGGGAGAATGAGGCAGTGAAAATTGCACATCAATCCGAAGGAAACTACAACAAAGCAGTACACATTTTACACAGTAATTATAAAGATTTATTGTTTGAAGAATGGTTTATTACATGGATTAGAGCAGCTTTTAAAGCCAAAGGAAATGCCTCTGTAATTCAAGAATTAATTTCTTGGAGTGATTCTATTGCAAAAAGTGGAAGGGAGACTCAAAAGCAATTTTTACAATATTGTTTACAGTTTTTTAGACAAGCGTTGTTATTAAACTACAAATCACCCGAGTTGGTGTTTTTAGAAACAAAATCTCCAAAATTTGATTTAAAAAACTTTGCTCCGTTTGTACACAGTGGTAATATTTTAGCAATTGAAAAAGAGCTAAATGATGCGATGTATCATATTGAAAGAAACGGTAATGCAAAAATTATTCTACTTGATTTATCGATGAAATTGACTCGATTTTTACATAAGAAAGAGGAAGTTGTTTAGAGATTATTTCCTTTTACTGATGTAAACCTCTGCAATTGTTGGGTTGTTAGGGCAATGTTTTAGTTGCTCAAACTCATCGCCTGTTTTTACATTTCCTGTTTTAAGAACTTTAAAATAAACCCCACACATTGTTGTGTTCCAAAATTGTTTTACAATTTTCATGTCATTAAAACGCACCCCTAATGTCATACAAGGTTGTCTTGATTTAGTAACTTCTACAATCGCTTCTCCAACTTTAAACGTATCTCCAACATGAATGTTAGTTTCGTCTAAATTATCAATAGTTAGATTTTCTCCAAACATACCAAATTGCCACTTTAAATTTGGATGTAATTTTTTAAAATAATCATAATGCTTTAAAGAAAACCCATAAACCGCTTGGTCTATTCCTCCATGATATTTTCTGTCGATTACAACATCCTCTTTTACATCTTCAATATCAAGAAAAATAGGTTTTTCTACAGAATATTTAAAAATTCCTGTAGTGATTGTTTTTCCTTTCCAAAGAACCTCTTTTTTTTCACCGATGTTTGTAGCTATTATTTTCATTGGTAGAACCTTATATTAAAAAATCGTGTAGCACGTCTGCAATCTTTCGATTATCAGATAATTGTGGAATTTTATTCTGTCCGCCAAATTTTCCAATCGATTTCATATACTTATGAAATCCTCCTTTTTTTACCCTTCGGATGATAAGCGGTTGCAACACTTTTCCATCAATTAAATCTTTATAATAAATGTTTTGTGTTTGCATATAAGCATCCATTTTCGATGCGAATTCTGTAATATTTTTAGGTTCATTTTCAAATTCAATAAACCACTCATGATAAGGTAATTCTCCTTTTTTTGGATTTACCTGTGGAGCTACTGTAAACTCGCTCACAGTAATGTCAGTAGTTTTAATAGTCTCTCTAATAGTTTTTTCTACTTCTTTACCAATTACATGTTCGCCGAAGGCAGAAATAAAATGTTTGATACGCCCTGTTACTTTTATTCGGTAGGGTTTTGTGGATGTAAACTCAACCGTATCGCCAATATTGTATCCCCATAAACCAGCATTTGTGTTTAAAATGATGACATAATTAATGCCCATTTTCACATCTTTTAATGATATTCTTGTCGGGTTTTCATCAAAAAATTCATCCGCAGGAATAAACTCATAAAAAATACCACTATTTAATTGGAGCAACATTCCTGATGCAGTTTGAGAATCTTGATAAGCAATAAATCCTTCGGATGCAGGGTACAACTCAATAGCGTCTATTTTTTTACCAATAAGAGATTCGAATTTATTTTTATAAGGCTCAAAATTAACGCCTCCATAGACAAAAAGGTTAAAATTAGGGAATAGTTTAGAGACCGGTTTCCCTGTTTTTTCAATCAGTTTTTCAAAATACATTTGTACCCAAGAAGGTATTCCGCTGATAATCGACATATCTTCATGAATGGTTTCTTCTACGATTGCGTTTACTTTGGTATCCCAATCTTCAATGCAGTTTGTTTCCCAACTTGGTAATCGGTTTTTTAATAAATATTGAGGTACATAATGCGCTACAATACCACTTAATCTACCGAGTTTTACACCATTTTTATCTTCTAAAAGAGGGCTTCCTTGTAAAAAAATCATTTTACCATTTACAAAACTAGCATCATTTTTCTCTGCAATGTATAACAACAATGCATTTCTTGCCGCTTTGATGTGTGTGGGCATTGAATCTTTGGTAATCGGAATATATTTTGCACCCGAAGTTGTGCCCGAGGTTTTTGCATAATACAAGGGTTCTCCTTTCCATAAAATATCTTTTTCTCCTGCAACCATTCTATCAACATAAGGTCTTAATCCTTCATAATCTTGTACTTTTACACGCTTTTTAAAGTCCGTATAATTGCGGATGTTTTTAAAATCATGATCTTTACCAAAAGCCGTATTTTTTGCTGATGAGATTAGTTTTTTAAAAACCTTTTCTTGTGTTTTATGCGGATTATTTGCCCATTTATAAACACGCTTTTTTACTTGTTTGGCAAATGGAATGGCAAAGACAGATTTTATACTCATATTTATTGGAAATCGATATAATTTATTGGGTTTACTGCATAACCGTTGCTCCACAATTCAAAATGTAAATGCGGTCCTGTGGTTAACTCTCCAGTAGAACCTACATTTGCAATTACTTCTCCGGATTTTACAAAATCTCCTTGCTTTTTTAGAAGTGTTCCGTTGTGTTTATATACAGAAATATAATTGTTAGGGTGTTCTATAATAAGCACATAGCCTGTTTCGGTTGTCCATTCAGAAAAAATAACGGTTCCGTCTGCAATACTTTTTACAGGGGTATTCTTTTTAGCAACAATATCTACCGCAAAATGTTTGTTTTTGTTGTTAAATTTTTGCGAAATAGTACCAGAAACAGGTGCGAAAAATACAATTTTAGCTTTATTTTGAAACTTATCTGCTAACGGAAAACGATCTTTACTTTCTATTTTTTCTCTAAACAAAGAATCTTCTTTAGAAGCATTTAGTTTGCTTTGATCAATCATAAAATTTTTAGTCTCTTTTTTAAGAGAATCAATCGTTTCTGGTTTTAAATCCCCTGTTAAAACAGGCTTTAAGGCTTTGATGTAATTGGCTAAAATTGCTACTCGGGTTTTTAAAGAATCGGTTTCAAAAGATAATTTTGTAGCTTTTCGTTTAAGTGCTGTTGATGAATATCCTGGAATGTATTCTTTTAATGGAGAAAAAGCAATTAAAAGCGTGGTAAAGCCAATTAATAAAATTGAGAAAACACCGCCTAAAACAAATACGTTTAAACGAGATAGTTTGAGAGAAAATCGTTCTTCAAACGTATTTTCATTTAAAACAACCAATCGATATTTATCGGTTAGTTTTTTTTTTAATAGTCCTTTTTTTTTATCTTTTTTTATCACTTATGTAAATAATGTTCATTAACAAATATACAACGTAAAATTTGCGAAACTATTTTTTATAAAAATTCATTTCATCAATATATTGCCAAACAGCATCAGAAAGTAGCGCTTGTATGTTTTTTTGATTTTTAATTCCGTTGCGAATCATGGTTGATGAAATTTGTACAATAGGCGCATTAACAGTATGAATTTTTGGATGATTTTCAAACTGATTTTTCGTTTTTCCATCCCCAATTCTTGGATATATATATACATGATGATGATTTAAAATGGTTTCATAATTTTTCCATTTATGAAAACTTTTTAAGTTGTCTTCGCCCATAATTAAGCTAAAATTATCATCAGGATAACGCTCAGAAATATGCGCCAATGTATGTACCGTATAATTTGGTTGTGGTAATTTAAACTCAATGTTAGAGGATTTTATTTTTGGGTAGTTTTCGGTAGCAATATCTACCAGTTGCAATCTGTGATTATCCTCTAATAAAGAACTTTTTTTCTTAAACGGATTATGTGGTGTTACGACCATCCAAATTTCATCTAAATCAGAATTTTCTACCAGATGATTGGCAATAATTAGATGCCCAACATGAATGGGATTAAATGTGCCAAAATACAAACCGATGTTTTTCATCTGTAAAAGTTAAATTTTTAGTCTTTAGTTTTTGTTTTTGAATCTAAAAAATTACTTACCAAATTTTCCGCTTCTTCTAGAGCAGTTTCTAAGTGTGTATTTACAATAATTTTATCAAATTGTGGTGCAGTAGCCATTTCTATAGAAGCCTTTGCAACACGCATATTTATTTTGTCATCACTTTCTGTTTTTCGTTTTTTCAAACGTATTTTTAACTCATCTACACTGGGGGGTTTTATAAAAACAGATAATGTTTTTTTAGGATATTTCTTTTTAATTCGTAATCCGCCAACAACATCAATATCAAAAATAATATGCTTTTTTAGTGCCCAAATTCGTTCTATTTCCGTCTTTAAAGTTCCGTAAAAATTATCTCTATAGACTTCTTCCCACTCTAAAAACTCATTTCCTTTTATTTTATTTTTAAATTCTTTTAAAGAGATAAAATAATAATCTTCTCCATTAATTTCTGACCCTCTTGGGTCTCTTGAAGTTGCTGAAATAGAAAAGGCTAAGTTTAATTTTTCTTGTTGTAATAAATGACGGACAATAGTTGTTTTTCCTGAGCCAGAGGGTGCAGAAAACACAAATAATTTTCCTTGAAATTCTTTCGGCATTTTATAAAACGTTTAAAATTTGTTCTTTAATTTTTTCTAATTCGTTTTTCATTTGAATCACTGCTTTTTGCATCGGTGCATAATTGGCTTTAGAGCCTGTAGTATTGATTTCTCTTCCCATTTCTTGGATGATAAACCCTAACTTTTTTCCGTTAGAATCTTCCGTAGCTAATTCTTGTAAAAAATACTCTAGATGATTTTTTAGGCGTACTTTTTCTTCATTAATATCTAATTTTTCTAGATAATAAATCAGTTCTTGTTCAAACCTATTTTCATCTATATCTACTTGTAAGTCGTTAATTGCTTTTTGTAAACGTGTCTTTACATGCTCAATTCTATCATTATCTAAAGCATTTACTTCTGCTAAATAAAGATTGATGTTTGCCACACGTTCTTTAAAATCTTTCTCTAAAGAAGCAGCTTCATCAACTCTATATTGCACAATTTCTTTGAGCGCTTTATCAATATGAAGATTAATTTCTGACCATTCGTTTTCATCTAATTCTTCTCGTTCTGTTTTTAATGCTTCGGGCATTCTTACTGCCATTTTTAGCAACTCAACATCATCTGAAGTACCAGTTTGCACTACATTTCTAAGTTGTTGCATATATTCTGCAACGACACTTTTATTGACTGTCGTACTGGTTTCATCCGCAGTCATTTCTATATAAATAGAAAAATCTACTTTACCTCTTACCAAGCTAGATGCTAGTTTTTTACGAACCAATAATTCTTTTTCCCTGTAATAAGAAGGTATCCGAACGTTTAAATCTAGGTTTTTACTGTTCAACGATTTTATTTCTATCGTTACTTTTTTGGTAGGTAGCTGTAATACAGATTTTCCGTATCCGGTCATAGACTGAATCATACAATCATTATTTTAAAATGAATGACAAATATAAGGACTATTATTTAGTTTTCTGAACTTGTTTTGTTACTAAATAGACTCCTAAAAAGATAAGTATTGTCGCAAAAATGGTAATGATGTTTAACGAATCACTTCCTACAAAAAGTGCGTATATAGATGCAATTACAGGTTGTAAATAAATAAAAACACTTACACTTGTTGGCTTTAGTTTTGATAAACCATACAGATTGAATAAATAGGTAATACAAGTGGTAAAAAGCACTACAAAACTTGCTTTTAAATAGATAGATGTTGGGAGGGTTTGCCAACTAACTTCAGTCAATTCTACAAAGCCGAAAGGTAATACATAAATCAAACCGAATAGGTATAACCATTTTACAAACACAATAGGGTTGTATTTTACAATTAGTTTTTTAACCAATACTAAATACATAGCATATGAGGCAGCATTTACAAAAACCAAGAAATTACCAAAAGCTCTATTACTTGCATTTTCTTCGGATGTGCTTCCGTACACAATTAAAATTACAGCACCGATTAAACCAATAATAACACCGATTATTTTTCTTGAAACAAGTTTTTCTTTTAGAATGATACTAGAAAGAATTAATACTAAAATAGGCGAAGTTACCATCATTACAGATGCGTTAATAGGTGTTGTTAAGCTTAACCCTTTAAAAAAGGTAAGCATGTTTAAACCGACTCCAAAAAAAGCAGCAATTGCAATTTTTTTATAATCAGATTTTTCAATTTTAGGTGCTTTTACAAAAATGCCTATCAACCAAAAAACAATAGCCGCTCCTGCAACCCTTAATAAAATAAAACCAAAAGGCTTTATATGTAAAGGCATTACCTCTTTGGCAATGGTAAATGTTACACCGTAAATAACAGCAGCAATGGTAAGGCCAAGAAGTGCAAGTTTTCTTGAGTTCATCAACAAAAATATTTGATTGCAAAAATGCAGTTAATTTTTCGTTTTTAAGCATAAAAAAAGAGTTTCAAAATATTGAAACTCTTTTCTCTTTGGTTGATCAACTTTTGGTTAGTCTACTAAAGCTGGTATTCTTAATACTTGTCCTGGATAAATTTTATCTGGATGTGAAAGCATTGGTTGGTTTGCTTCAAAAATCACAGGATACTTCATAGCGTTTCCATAATATTCTTTTGCAATTTTACCTAAAGTGTCTCCACTTGTTACTGTATGAAATTGTGCCATTGGCATTTCAAACTCTGTAGCTTTTACAGTCATGTTATCTTCTACAGAAGCAATTCCTTCTGTGTTTCCTACTACTAAAACTACTTTTTCTTTGGTTGGTTGAGAATCTGCTTCTCCCCAAATTTTTGCAGTTTCGTCATCTACTTCTATAGATAAATTTTCAACGATAAACCCAAGTGTGTTTACTGCATTAGTTAATTTCCCTGCTTTTTCTGTGTTTTCTTCGTCTGTAGTTTTTCCAATACCGAATACATTTGCACCAGCATTTTTAATGAATGAAAAAATTCCCATTTTTTTTGTTTTTATTTAATTAATATTTGTTTTTACTCTGTCAGCAAGATACAATATTTATGCCAACTTATAAGTGCCTTTTTTAAGAATACTATTTTTTTTGATGTATTTTTGTAATCAAACCTTGTATAAAATAATTATTCATCACATTGGAGAAAATAATTCTATTCTCAATAAGTTTATTTCAGAAATAAGAGATTGTGAAATTCAAAAAGATTCTTTACGCTTTCGAAGAAATATTGAACGAATCGGAGAAATTTTAGGATATGAATTGAGTAAAAACCTTTCTTTCTCTACTTCGGATGTAAAAACTCCGTTGGGAATAAAAAAGATGAATCTTCCTCAAAAAGACATTGTTTTATGTTCTATTCTTAGAGCTGGTTTGCCATTGCACCAAGGATTGTTAAATTATTTTGATGCTGTAGAGAATGCATTTATTTCTGCGTATAGACATCATCCAAAGAAAAATGAGGAGTTTGAAATTGTGGTAGAGTATTTTGCTTCTCCATCTATAGAAAATAAAATCTTATTATTGGCAGACCCTATGTTGGCAACAGGGCAGTCTTTAGTTACAGTTTATGAAGCGATAAAAAAACAAGGAACTCCGAAAGAAATTCATATTATCGCTGTAATTGGTTCTACTGTGGGTGTTGAATTTATTAAAAAGAACTTCCCAGAAAATACTCATTTATGGATTGCTGCTGTAGATGATGTTCTAAATGATAAAGGGTATATTGTACCTGGTTTAGGTGATGCTGGCGATTTGGCTTTCGGAACTAAACTATAGTTTTACAAAAAATGTACTGCAAAAGAACTTATTAAAAACAACAGTAAGACAATTTCTTTTATCCATTTTTTTTGAATAATCTCTATGCCGTTTGCAAAAATAATAGCAATAGGAAATAGTAGATATACGATTCTATTTTCGTTAGATGCTTTTGTAAAGAAGAATAAACAGATTGTTGTTATTATTAAATGGAGTAAAATTAAGATCCAAGTTTTCTTAAAACTATTACTTACAGATAGTGCTTTCGGAGTTTTTATCAAAATAAAAAATAGTGTAAATATTCCTAATAATACAATTGAAAATAGTTGTTTTGAGTTGTTGAGTGAATAAAAATCATTCAAAGAAATTGAAAAAAAGAGCTGTTGAAAATCACTAATTAAATCGTTCCAAAAACAATAAGTAAAATATAAAAATATAGGAACTAGCAAACCAATAATTGGCGTTAATAGTGTTTGAATGGTTATTTTATGAAAAAGTAAAATTGAAACGTAAAATAGGGTTAAAAAAATAAAAGATAAGGGGTCTATTAAAAATGCAATTCCAAGCCAAAAACCACCATCAAATAATTTTTGAATTGTAGCCTTGGGTTTTCGTAAGCTGTAAACTTTTCGTAGAAATAAAAACAACACAAAATTACTAAAAAACACTTTTGTGATTGAAATTGTATTAGGAAATAATCCTAAAAAAATTACAAAAAACAGAAAAGCATACGTGTTGTCAAAAGTCAAGTTGTTTTTAGAAACAATAAAGTTGAAAAAGAAAAACAAACATAAAAATGCGAAAAAAGCCCCCGTTTTATTTACTAAAAATAAACCTATAGAAATGGTGCTGTCAAACTGTTGATAAGAAGCCAAAATAAAGTATAAAAAAAACAGCGCAACAATAATTATAAAATTAATTGGCTTAGATTTAT
Source organism: uncultured Flavobacteriaceae bacterium (assembly GCA_964655585.1). Taxonomy (GTDB): domain Bacteria; phylum Bacteroidota; class Bacteroidia; order Flavobacteriales; family Flavobacteriaceae; genus Polaribacter. The sequence continues at coordinate 254 of CAZZNK010000015.1, read as the reverse complement.
TAAAAAAATTGGCTAACATCTTTTCTTTTTATACTTTTGTGCTGTAAAGATACTTAAGTTATGATAGCAAACAATATTTGGAGACTAATTGGCGATTTTTTTAAATGGGCTTTTGCTCCTTTTGATGCATTGAGAAAAGGAGATTTAAACTGGTGGCAATCTAATATGGTTAGTTGGGTTTTTATACTAATTTTAATAGTGTTACTTGCTTACTGGATAAGTCAAGCAGTTGGTTTTAAGAGAGGTGGGGTGGA
>CAZZNK010000014.1:0-31317 GCA_964655585.1 uncultured Flavobacteriaceae bacterium | reverse complement strand
TCCCGTTCTTTTCCGCCATAAAAAATCATTGTCTTAAACTGACTTTTTTTCGATTCTGAGTGGTTTCCGCCATTGGCTGTAACCACATATATCACTACCTAGAGATACTGTTTTACGCTCTATTGTCAGGATAAAAGCACTTTTGTTAAAATTAAAAGAATAACAATTTCTTTTATGCAAACAATGAGTTACTCCAAAGCTAGAATAAAAATAGTTATTGTACAATCCCCCTTTTGGGGGAGATTACCCCTCCCCTAAAAGGGGGATAGCGCCTCCCCTAAAAGGGGGATACGAAATTTTCAGGATAATTGTATTTCGTTCAAAATGAGCTGATTAGAGTTGTTAAGTTTAAAATAGAAAAATATTTTTTTTACACATATTTTTTTAGGTAAAAAAAAGATTCTTCTAGAAAAGATGATTTGTTGTAAAATAGTTGAATAAATTAACAAGCCAACAAATGGGTGCAGTTACTATAATTATACCTATAATTGATCTCTGTAGAATGAAAGTATATACAGCGGTGTACAATTTAAATTACCAGAAAACAACAAAAATCTTCAAAAAAAAGTAGCAACTATTTTTTCTATTACACCTATTATTAAACATCAAATTATAAAACGGAATCAATTGATTTTTTATTAACTGAATTTATCTTTATAAGATATGTAATGTTACAAAAATTTGTAAAAAAAATAATGAATGGAAAACGGTTGGTTATTATGAGTTTTGAGACTATAATTAAATTTTTACAAAAAACATTTGTAGAATGCAAAGTTTGGTTTAAATTTGCACCCGAATTAAGCGTATTGGCCTATGGTGTAATTGGTAACACACCGGTTTTTGGTACCGACATTCAAGGTTCGAGTCCTTGTAGGCCAACAAAACCTCAATCTTTTTAGATTGAGGTTTTTTAGTTTTATTTCTTAAATCTTGAAAGTAATTAAAGGTCTTAAAACATTTTTAGATAAGTCTTTAGAGACACTGCTGTTAAATAAGTGAGACAATCCGCTTCTTCCATGTGTGCTTAGTGCAATTAAATCTGCATTAACATTATTTGAAAAATTAAGAATCCCATTAACTACAGAGGTGTCATTATGAATGTTTATGGTTACTTTAGGTGCATCAAAATCATTTAAAAAGTTTTTTATTTTATCTTTTGAAGCTTGCGTACATTCAAAATCTTCTACAGTATTTACCTTTAAAAGATGTAATTTAGCTTTAAAGTTTTTAGAGAAAGCTAAAAATTTCTGAAACGACTCTTTGTTATCGTCTTTAAAGTTAGACGCAAAGACTAGGTTTCTAATTTTAAATTTGTCTGCATCTTTTTTTACAACAATTACCGGAATTTCTGACCGCCTAACCACTTTTTCTGTGTTAGATCCAATAAGAATTTCTTCAAAATCAGAAACACCTTTAGATCCCATTACAATTAAATCTGCCCCAATTTTTTTGCCGTAATCTCTTATACCTTCATAAGGGTTTTGAAAACGGATAGAATATTTAACTGTTGTTTTTTTAGAGATATAAGAATCTATAAAATTAATAATTTGCTCTTTTACTTTGCGTAAATACATCATGCTCGATGGGATACTAAAATTGCTTCCTGCGCCCATGTCAATAATACCAGATGGTAGCTCAATCATATGAAGTAAATGAATTTCGCTATCAGATTTTTTAGCAATTCGAGCAGCTAGTTTTGTTGCATACATAGACTTTTCAGAAAAATCTACAGGGACTAAAATTTTTTTCATGGCTAAAAATTATAAGGTTTATAAAACGGATATAAATTTACGAAAAATAATTGAATTAACAGCATTAGGTTATTCGTAAACAAGTTAGTATATTTGCACCGAAAATAAAGGCAAAAGAAAATGAAGGGGACAATTTGTCCCCTCTTTTTATAAAAAAAATGGATCAAGGAAAGGTAAAACAATTAATAGAAGAAGCTTTAGAAGAGAATGACTCGTTATTTTTAATAGAGTTGAGTTTTTTGCCAAATAATAAAATTTTTGTTGTGGTTGATGGTGATCAAGGTGTTTCTTTAAAAGAAGTTATAAAAATCAGCAAAAATATTGAGAACAACTTAGATAGAGAAGAAGAAGATTTTTCATTAGAAGTCACATCTCCAGATATTTCAGAGCCTTTAAAGGTAAAAAGACAATACCTAAAAAATGTTGGGAGAACTTTAAAAGTGAAAACAGAAACAGAAAGGTTTGAAGGCAATTTGACATCAGTAAATGATAAAAATATTGTCTTAAGTTGGAAAGCAAGAGAACCGAAACCAGTAGGTAAAGGAAAAGTTACTGTAGAAAAAACAGTAAGTATTGAGTACAAAGAAATAAAAGAAGCAAAAGTAAAGATTGTATTTTAAGTAGAAATATAGCATGGAAAATATAGCATTAATAGAGTCGTTTTCAGAGTTTAAAGACAATAAAAGTATAGACAGAGTAACATTGATGTCTATTCTAGAAGAAGTTTTTAGAGCTGCCTTAAAACGTAAATTTGGTTCTGATGATAATTTTGATATTATTATCAATCCAGATAAAGGAGATCTAGAAATTTGGAGAAATAGAATTGTGGTTGCAGATGGTATGTCTGAAGATGATAATGAAGAAATTGAATTAGCAGAAGCACAAAAAATAGAACCAGATTTTGAAATTGGAGAAGATGTATCTGAGGAAGTGAAGTTGAAAGACTTAGGAAGACGTGCAATTTTGGCATTGCGTCAAAATTTAATTTCAAAAATTCATGAACACGATAGTACAAATATATTCAAACATTTTAAAGATTTAGAAGGAGAATTATACAGTGCAGAAGTACACCACATACGTCATAATGCTATTATCTTATTAGATGATGATGGAAATGAGTTGATTTTGCCAAAAAGCGAACAAATTCGATCAGACTTTTTTAGAAAAGGAGATTCTGTTAGAGGCGTTATTAAAACAGTAGAATTAAGAGGTAATAAACCTGTAATTTTATTGTCTAGAACATCACCAGATTTTTTAGTGAGATTATTTGAACAAGAAATTCCAGAAGTTTTCGATGGGTTAATTACTATTGAAGGAGTTGCAAGGATACCAGGAGAAAAAGCAAAAGTAGCTGTAGATTCTTATGATGATAGGATAGATCCTGTTGGAGCTTGTGTAGGTGTAAGAGGATCTCGTATTCATGGAATTGTTCGTGAATTAGGTAATGAAAATATAGATGTAATTAATTACACAAAAAACGAGCAATTATACATCTCAAGAGCATTGAGTCCTGCAAAAGTAACTTCTGTAGAAATAGAATTGTACGAAGAAGAAAAAGACGGTAAAAAAGGACGTGTAAGTGTGCTTTTAAAACCAGAAGAAGTATCAAAAGCAATTGGTAGAAGTGGTGTGAATATCCGTTTAGCTAGCCAGTTAACAGGCTATGAAATAGATGTGAAAAGAGAAGGGATTGAAGAAGAAGATGTAGAATTAACAGAATTTTCTGATGAAATAGAAGCTTGGGTAATTCAAGAATTTGCTAAAATAGGTTTAGATACTGCAAAAAGTATTTTAGAACAAAATGTTGCCGAATTAGTAAAAAGAACAGATTTAGAAGAAGAAACAATTTTAGATGTTCAACGAATCTTAAAAGAAGAGTTTGAAGATTAAATAGTTTGTTGTTTTTATAACAAACAAAAATAAAACCAAAGAACATAACTATACAGCGTATAAAGTGTGTTTTTTATAACAAAAGGGCTAAAAAATAATATATGGCTGAAGCGAAAACATTAAGACTTAATAAAGTTTTAAGAGAATTAAATATCTCTTTAGATAGAGCAGTAGAACACTTGGCAAAAAATGGTCATGAAGTGGAAGCTCGTCCTACAACAAAAATTTCGAATGCAGAGTACCAAGTATTGGTTGATGGTTTTGAAACCGATGCTAATAAAAAAGCAGCATCTAAAGAGGTAGGAGAAGAAAACCGAAAAGAGAAAGAGGCAATTCGTTTAGAATTAGAAGCGAAGCAAGAAAAAAAGCGACAAGAAGAGACTGAAAGGAAAGCGAAGCAAGAGGTTTTAAAAGCCAAAGCAAGAAAGCTCGAAATTAAAACAGTTGGAAAAATAGATATTGACACTCTTAAAAAGAAAAAGGAAGTTACTAAAGAGGTTAAGAAAGAGGAGGTTAAAAAAGAAGATGTCAAGATAGAGCAGGTTAAGAAAGAGATTGAGACTCCCAAAGAAGTGGTGGTTGAAAAACTAAAAACGGAGCCTAAAAAAGAGACAGTATCAGAAAAGAAAATTGTACCTAAAGAATCTCCAAAAAAAGCAGCAGAAGTTGTAAAAGCTCCAAAAGTAGAAATTACTCCTGAAAATGCTGAAAAACTAGAGACACAATATAAAAAGTTAGATGGTCCTAAAATAACAGGAAAAACCATTGACCTAAAACAGTTTCAAAGACCTAAAAAGAAAAAGCCAGAGGTTAAGAAAGTAGGCGAAAAAGCTTCAACGGATCCTAAAAAGAAAAGAAGAAGAATAGTAAATAAAGCAGGGACTGGAAATAGAGCTCGAGTAGGAAATAATAGAGGAGGTTTTAGAGGAAGAGGAGGTGCTGCTAGACCTGCTGTTAAAAAAGAAGAACCTACAGAAGCAGAAGTTCAAAAGCAAGTTAGAGAAACTTTAGAAAGACTTCAAGGAAAATCTAAAAAAGGAAAAGGAGCGAAGTATCGTAGAGATAAAAGAGATGCTCACAGACAACAGTCAGATGCAGACTTACAAGCTGCACAAGAAGATAGTAAAGTATTAAAAGTAACAGAGTTTGTTACTGTTAGTGAGGTTGCAACGATGATGGATGTACCAGTTACAAATATTATTTCTTCTTGTATGATGTTAGGAATGATGGTAACAATGAACCAGCGTTTAGATGCAGAAACATTAACCATTGTTGCTGAAGAATTTAACTTTACAGTAGAATTTATTAGTGCAGAGGTAGAAGAAGCTATTGAAGAAGTAGCGGATAAACCTGAAGATTTAGAATTAAGAGCGCCTATTGTTACGGTAATGGGGCATGTAGATCACGGTAAAACATCTTTGTTAGATTATATTCGTAAAGCAAATGTTATTGACGGTGAATCAGGGGGGATTACACAGCACATTGGTGCTTATGAAGTAGAAGTTCATGACGGTCAAAAAGTAGCATTTTTAGATACACCAGGTCACGAGGCATTTACAGCAATGCGTGCACGTGGAGCACAAGTTACAGATATTGTAATTGTAGTAGTTGCAGCAGATGATGATGTGATGCCGCAAACAAAAGAAGCAATTTCTCATGCACAAGCTGCGGGAGTACCTATCATTTTTGCAATTAATAAAATTGATAAACCCAATGCGAACCCAGATAATGTAAAAACACAATTATCTGCTATGAATTTATTGATAGAAGAGTGGGGAGGTAAAATCCAATCACAAGACATATCAGCAAAAACAGGAGAAGGAATTGATGAGTTACTAGAAAAAGTATTGCTAGAAGCAGAATTGTTAGAGCTAAAAGCAAATCCGAATAAAAATGCAGTAGGAGCGGTTGTAGAAGCTTTATTAGATAAAGGTAGAGGATATGTATCTACCGTATTGGTACAAGCGGGTACTTTAAAAATCGGAGATTACATTTTAGCAGGAAAATATAGCGGAAAAGTAAAAGCGATGTTTAATGATGCTGGAGAAAGCTTAAAAATAGCAGGTCCATCTACACCAGTATCTATATTAGGTTTAGACGGTGCACCACAAGCAGGAGATAAATTCAATGTTTTTGATGATGAAAGAGAAGCGAAACAAATCGCCTCTAAAAGAGCACAATTACAAAGAGAGCAATCCGTTAGAACACAAAAAACACTAACTCTTGATGAGATTGGTCGTCGAATTGCATTAGGTGACTTTAAAGAATTGAACATTATCTTAAAAGGAGATGTAGATGGTTCTGTAGAAGCCTTAACAGATTCATTCCAAAAATTATCAACCGAAGAGATTCAAGTAAATATCTTGCACAAAGGTGTAGGTGCTATTACCGAAAGTGATGTATTATTAGCAACAGCTTCTGATGCCATTATTATTGGGTTTAATGTACGTCCACAAGGAAATGCAAGGAAAATTGCCGATACTGAAGAAGTAGATATTAGATTCTACTCTATTATTTATGATGCCATTAATGACTTAAAAGATGCGATGGAAGGGATGTTATCTCCAGACATGCAAGAAGAAATTACAGGTAATGTAGAGATTAGAGAAATCTATAAAATTTCTAAAATAGGTAATATTGCAGGTTGTATGGTACAGTCTGGTAAAATTTATAGCAACTCATTAATTAGAATTATTAGAGAAGGAATAGTTGTTCATACAGGTACTTTAGAATCTTTAAAACGATTTAAAGACGATGTAAAAGAAGTAGCAAAAGGCTATGATTGTGGATTGCAAATAAAAGGATTTAATGATATCAAAGAGAACGATATTGTAGAAGCCTATAAAGAAGTAGCAGTGAAGAAAAAACTAAAATAATAGTTTAGTCTTAAAAATTAGAAATCCGCGACATACACACACTGTTGCGGATTTTTTTTGGTAATAAGCAAAATTAATGATTATTATAAAACCTATAAAAACCGACTTAACGGTACTGTTATCCTCTTCTTTTAACAAACTTTTATGACACTTCAAATCTCATAAAGTAACTCACAACCGTTTTATATAAGATAAATTAGTAAATTCGCCTAAAGAATCAATCAACTATATGAATACAGTAAACTATAAAAAATGGAATCTCATCTTAGGATGGACTGCATTTGTAATCGCCTTAATTACTTACACATTAACCCTAGAGCCAACGGTTAGTGCCTGGGATTGTGGTGAATACATTTCAACTTCAGTAAAATTAGAAGTTGGACACCCACCAGGAGCTCCATTGTTTCAAATGTTAGGAGCATTTTTTGCTATGTTTACAAGTGAGGTTTCTCAAATTGCTAAAATGGTTAATTTTATGTCTGCTTTAGCAAGTGCTTTTACCATTCTATTTTTATTTTGGACGATTACTAATTTAGCAAAAAAATTAGCCGAAAAAACAAGTAAAATATCCGAAGGGAAATCCATAGCAATTTTAGGAAGTGGCTTTGTTGGCGCTTTAGCTTACACTTTTTCAGATAGTTTTTGGTTCAGTGCCGTAGAAGGTGAAGTATATGCAATGTCATCCTTTTTAATGGCTTTATTATTTTGGCTAGGGCTCCGTTGGGAAAACGAATTACACAAGCCAAAAGGCAATAAATGGTTGGTATTGATCAGTTTTGTAGTTGGACTATCATTTGGTGTCCATATTTTATCATTATTGGTAATTCCTGCCATTGTAATGCTCTATTTTTTCAAAACCTATAAAAATATCAACCTAAAAACAACTGCAATTGCCACTGTAATTTCAGTTTTGGTTCTGGCATTTGTGTTTAAATTTTTATTTCCGTTTACCCTAAAATTCTTTAGTGTATCAGAATTATTTTTTATCAATTCTATCGGATTACCTTTTAATTCAGGAAGTATTATTGCCGTAATTGTATTGGTTGCTTTGTTTTACTTCGGATTAAATTACACCCGTAAAAAACAACAAATAACCACAAATACACTCATATTATCTATCTTATTTATTATGATTGGTTTCTCTTCTTGGATGATGTTGCCAATTAGAGCCAACGCAAATACTACAATTAACGAAAATAATCCGTCAAGTGCCAGAGAATTATTAGCCTATTATGATCGTGAGCAATATGGCGATGCCAATGTTTTTTATGATAAATATTACTCCTTTACTTTTAATAGAGAACAAGACGCTAAAAAACCTTATAGAGATGATAAACCAAAATACGAAAAGAAAAACGGCAAGTACGAAATTGTAAACATCTATAAAAACGTTTTACCAAACTGGTCTAATAAGCACAAAGGTTTTATACCTAGAATGGTGAATCCTGCTTCAGAAAAACACTACAAAGCCATTGCTGGGATTCCGCAAAACAGTAAACGAAGACCCACTTTTGGTGAAAACTTAACATTTATGATGAGTTACCAGTTCGGTTATATGTACGGACGCTATTTTATGTGGAATTTTGCTGGAAGACAAAACGATATACAAGGAAATTTAGACATTTACAACGGAAATTGGCTGAGCGGAATTACCTTTATCGATGAAGCTCGCTTAGGTTCGCAAAAAAAATTACCAACCGATGTTTTAGAAAACAAAGGAAGAAATAAATATTATTTTTTACCGTTAATTCTCGGGATTCTCGGTTTATTATATCAAATAAAATGGGACAAAGAAAATTTCTTTGCGCTCTTTTTATTCTTTGCCTTTACAGGTTTTGCGATTATATTTTACACAAACCCGAAGCCTTTTGAACCCAGAGAAAGAGATTATGCTATTGTAGGATCCTTCTATATTTTTGCCGTTTGGATTGGTTTTGGGGTGCTCGCACTCTACGAATATCTAAAAAAGTTTGCCAACAAAAAAACGGTAGCCATTGCCGTCTCTATAATTTCTTTATTGGCAGTTCCTACTCTAATGGCATCAGAAAATTGGGACGATCATGATCGATCTAACCGATATACAACTCGTTTAAACGCACAATCTTATCTAGAATCTTGCGACGAAAACGCTATTATGTTTACTATTGGAGATAATGACACTTTTCCGCTCTGGTATATGCAAGAAGTAGAAGGTATTAGAACGGATATAAAAACCGTAAACACTAGCCTTTTTGCTACAGATTGGTACATCGATCAAATGAAGAAAAAAACATATAAAGCAGACGGAATACCATCAGAGTTAACACACGACCAATACAAATATGGCACATTAGATGTTGCTTATCATTATCCACTTCCGCAGTTTAAAGACACTATTATTTCTATCGATTATTTAATGAAATGGATTGGTAGTGATAACGAAGTTACCTATATAGAAACTGAAAACGGAGTCAAAGAAAAGATTTACCCAACCAATAAAATTCGCATTCCTGTAAACAAAGAAAATGTACTAAAATATGGTATTGTAGCACAAAAAGATGCCGACAAAATTCTAGATTATATCGATATTACGATTGACGATAGAGGTTTGCAAAAAAACCGAATTTTAATGTTAGATATTTTGGCTAGTAATGATTGGAAACGTCCTATTTATTTTACGGGTGGTGCCAATGCAGCAGAAGAATATCTTTGGTTAAAAGACTACTTGCAATTAGACGGAATGTCTTACAAATTAGTACCTATAAAAACATCTAACAAAGACAAATCTATGTTTGATATGGGTAGAATTGACCCAGAAAAAATGTACAAAAACATCAATAAATGGGAGTGGAGAAATATTAATGACGGTAAGATTTATTTAGATGAGCAAACCAAAAGAAATGCCATTTCTATGCGAAATAATTTAATGCGTTTGTCTGAAGCTTTTGCCAAAGAAGGTGATACAATAAAAGGAGAAGAGGTATTAGATTTATCCTTAGAAAAAATGCCCATCAAAGATTTTGATCATTACAGTATTTCTTTAGGATACCCTGAGCTGTATTACAAATTAGGTAAGCCAGAAAAGGCAAGGAAATCCGCAGAAACGCTTTTGAAAATTTTTCAAGAAAAATTGGTTTGGCTAAGTACTTTTCCCGAAGCAGATGCCAATATTATTTTTGATGATATTGATACCACGCTATATATGTACAGAAATGTTTTAGGATACATAGAAAAATACGATGCTGATAAAACATATCTTAGTAAACTACAAGACGGATTTATAGACCATGTAAAATTATTTAGTCATTTAATTCCTGAAGACGATATTTTAAATGAGTAACCACCTTTTATGAAATTTTATTTTACCAAAACACCATCTATTTTTAAGAGAATTTTCTCTCATTATACATGGTGTTTTTCTTCGGATAAAAAACATATTTACCTTACTTTTGATGATGGCCCTACACCAGAGATTACCAATTTTGTTTTAACCGAATTGAATAAACACAATGCTAAAGCTACTTTTTTTTGTATCGGAAAAAATATTGAGCAACATCCTGTAATTTTTAAGCAAATTATTGATGATGGACATTCTGTTGGAAACCATACGCATAACCATTTAAACGGATGGAAAACAAAGGAAAAAGCGTACTTAAAAAACATACATAAGGCAAACACAACAGCTTCGACTACGCTCAGCCTCCAAAAATTAAAATTATTTAGACCTCCTTACGGAAAAATAAAATCATCACAAGCAAAAGCATTGCAAAAAATAGGGTATAAAATTATTATGTGGGATGTGCTGAGTGCAGATTTCGACAAGAATATCAGTAAAGAAAAATGCTTACAAAATGTATTAAAAAATACTAAAAACGGAAGTATCATTGTTTTTCACGACAGTGTAAAAGCGAAAGAAAAACTCTTTTACACCTTACCAAAAGTATTAGCTTTTTTTGCTAAAAAAGAATTTGAATTTAAAAGAATTGAGCCTTAAGTAAATTGCTTACTAAACCTACACATACTGATTAACCAAGTTAACCAAGGTATTTACTTCTTGTACGCCTGTTTGTCTCCACTTCATTTTTCCATCCTTATAAATCATAAAAGTAGGACCTCCATTTACACGAAGTGCATCAGCAAGAATTTCGTTTTTTTTGATATCAATCTTAATTACTTTGGCTTTTTCGCCCAAAGTAGCGGCAACATCTTTTAAGATTTTTCTATTGTTTTCGGCATCATCCCAATCGAAATAAAAATCGATTAGAACTGGTTTTTTTACACCGATTAAGTCTCCAAATTTTGTCATAACTCAATGATTAAGGGGGAGTTAAATACTAGAGGGAAAGGTACAAATATAAGGGTTTTTTATCAAATCACCCGATTGTCACACTTTTTTCAAGGTAATTACGGTAATTTCTGGCCAAATACCAACACGTCCAGGAAATGCATGATAGCCAAAACCTCTGTTTACATTAATATACCTACCAAATTCTTCATACAAACCTGCCCATTGTTTGTAAATATATTGCGAGGGACTCCAACGGAAAAAACCAGGAATTTCAATACCCATTTGCAAGCCATGTGTATGCCCGCTCAATGTTAAGTGGTAATTAAAATCGTCTTTTTTTACTTTATATTCCCAATGACTCGGATCGTGACTCATTAAAATTTTAAAATCGTCTTTTTTTATATTCGCAGATGCTTTCTTTAAATCACCTGCTTGGTTAAATCCTTTTCCCCAATTTTCTACACCGATTAAGGCTATTTTTTGACCTTCTTTTTCGATATATCGATGCTCATTTAACAATAAATCAAAACCAATCTTCGGATGAATTTCTTTTACATCTTTAAAATTCTGTATTTTATCATCTTTATTTTTCCATTTTACATAATCCCCATAATCATGGTTTCCTAAAATAGAATACTTCCCATAATCTGCTTTCAACTCACCAAACATTTTCATCCAAGAGGTCATTTCTGTGGCTTTGTTGTTTACAATATCACCCGTAAACAATAACATATCAGATTTTTGTTGATTGATTAAATCAACTCCATATTGAATTTTTTCTTTATTTCTAAAGCTTCCTGAGTGAATGTCTGAAATTTGAGTAATTGTAAATCCATCAAAAGCATCGGGTAAATCTTTAAAAGACAACTCGTATTTTAATACTTTGTAGTTGTGTTTTCCTTTGATAATTCCGTAGATAAAACCTGCAAAAGGAATCGCTGCAAAACCTAATGCTAATTGAGAAATAAACTTTCTACGTCCTGCTAAAGGTTTTGTCTCTTCAGAAAAATACGAAATCCCTTTTTGAATCCAACGTACTGCATCTTCTCCAAAAAGTATTATGAGCATAAATAATTTCGGAATCAATATGGTTAACATCAAGCCAATTGCCCATTGCATTTCTTTGGTTTGACCCGCAGTTCTTGGTGTTGTAAAAATAATATAGAAAAAATTAATATATATTACGAGCCCTACTAGAAGCCATGTCCACTTTATAGCTTTATTTTTTGTCAGGGTTTTTACAGCTTGAAAAGCATAAAACTCTAATACAAATATAATTACAGAAATAATTAATAAAGGAAAAACCCAACGAGGCATATTTTTAATTTTTACAAACTTACTGTTTTAAAAAAGTATAACGACTTCTTTTTAAGCTTCTCTCTGTTCTTCTTTTTCCTTCAATTCTTTTACCAATTCTAAAGCATCTGGTATTACATCAGAACATAAAATAATTAACGAGCCTTTTTTTGCGGTTTTTACCGCATATAAAATAGCTTCTCTTTCTGACGGAATTATCGTTGTCTTCTTATTCGGGTCTTTTGCAATAATACCGTCATTCAGCATTTTAATTAATTCTTCTTCGGTTTTTCCTCGTAGGCGTTTGTCTTGTCTAATAATAATTTCATCAAACATTTCCGCTGCAATTCCTCCCATTTCATTGTTATCTTCAACTCTTCTATCTCCAATTCCTGCTATAATACCTACTTTTACTGTGGCTTCTAATTCATCTACAAATGTTTTTAATGCTCTCATGCCTGCAGGATTATGTGCATAATCTAACAAAATATCAAAATTATTAAATTTAAATAAATTTAATCTTCCAGGAGTTTGTGCTGCAGAAGGTATAAAAGTTTCTAATCCTGCTTTTATATCTTCATTACTAATTCCGTGAATATTTGCTGCCAACACTGCTGCCAATACATTTTGAATCATAAATTTTGCTTTTCCTCCATATGTTAACGGAATGTTTGTTGCATTCATTATTCTCATTTTCCATTCTCCTCTACAAATAGTTACAAATCCGTTTTCGTAAACAGCTGTAATTCCACCTCGTCGTTGCAAAGCTTTTATGTGTAGATTGTTTTCATCCATAGAGAACAACGCCAAATTACAATCTATGTTTCTTCGCATTTCATACACCAATTCATCATCAGCATTTAATACCGCATAACCATCTGGTAAAACGGTTTCTGGTATCACTCCTTTTACTTTGGCTAATTGGTCAATAGTATGAATTCCTTTCAAACCTAAATGATCAGCAGCAACGTTGGTTACAATACCAATATCACATTTCTTAAAACCTAAACCAGCGCGTAACAATCCGCCTCTAGCAGATTCTAACACTGCAAAATTTACTGTTGGGTCTTTTAGCACAAACTCTGCACTTGCGGGTCCTGTACAATCTCCTGTCATCAACAATCTATTTTGAATATACACACCATCACTTGTGGTATAACCCACTCTATAACCATTCATTTTGGCAATATGTGCTAACAATCTTGTGGTGGTTGTTTTCCCGTTTGTACCAGAAATAGCAATAATCGGAATCCTTCCTGTTTCTCCTTTCGGAAATAATTTATCAATTACAGGTGCTGCAACATTTCTTGGCAACCCTTTTGTGGGTGCTAAGTGCATTCTAAAACCAGGTCCTGCATTTACTTCTAATACGGCACCACCAGTTTCTGACAATGGTTTTGTAATATCCGTAGTCATAATATCTACACCACAAATATCTAAATCAATAATTTTAGAAATGCGTTCTACCATACTCACATTTGCAGGATGCACAATATCGGTAACATCTTCAGCAGTACCACCAGTACTAAGATTGGCAGTATCTTTTAAGATGAGTTTTTTATCTTTTTCTAAAACAGATTCTAATGTATAACCCGCATCTTTTATTAGTTTTTGAGTCAATTCATTCGTGGTAATTTTTGTTAATACATTTTCGTGTCCATAACCTCTTCTTGGATCAGCATTCACTGTATCTATCAATTCTTGAATGGTCGCTTTTCCATCACCAATTACATGTGCAGGAGTTCTAATTGAGGCAGCTACTAACTGATTATTAATAACCAACAAACGGTAATCTTCTCCTGTAATAAATTTTTCTACAATAATAGCGCCGCTTTTAGAACTTTCTTTTGCGTTTCTAAAACCAACAAGAGCGTCCTCATAATTATTAATATCTACGGTAATTCCTCTTCCATGATTGCCATCAATAGGTTTAATAACTAACGGAAAACCTACATAATCACACGCATCTTTTAAACTTCTTTCTCTTCGGATGATATCTCCTCGTGGCACATCTATTTCTGCTTGTTCTAACAAGTATTTTGTATCCTCTTTATCACATGCCAATTCTACACCAATACTACTGGTTTCACTAGTAACAGTTGCTTGAATTCTTTTTTGATTTTCCCCATACCCTAATTGACATAATGAGTATTTGTTTAAACGAATCCACGGAATACCTCTACTTACAGCTTCTTCAATAATAGAACCTGTACTTGGTCCTAATCTGTCCGATTCTCGTAATTCTCTCATTTCTTGAATATCTTCGGATAAATCATACTCTTTTCCCTCAATCAGAGCTTCACAAATACGAACTGCTGATTTTGCCGCAAAACGACCAACCGATTCTTCCATATAAGAAAAAACAACACTATAAACACCTTCTTCTCCATAGCCACGAGTTCTTCCAAAACCAGTATCCATACCTGCTAGTGTTTGAATTTCTAAAGCAATATGTTCTATAATATGCCCCATCCAAGTTCCTTCATCAACACGCATAAAAAAACCACCTTCGCAACCTTCGGAGCAACGGTGTGAATACATGCTTGGAAACATAGCTTTTAATCTTTCCGAAAAACCATCTACTTTATTAGAAGGAAATTCTTCCATTTTTTCAAGGTCAAGAACCATTACTATTAGTTTATGACGGCGAATTGACCAGTAATTTGGACCTCGCATTGCATTGATGCTTATAATTTTCATGTTTGGTTATATTTTATGATTTAGAAGATTATAAATATATACATTTTTCTGTTAATTTTTTATCTTATTTTTGAGCCCACAAAAATGGAAGAAAATTTTATGCAAGAAATTAAAGGAACTTTAATTCCGATTGGAGGAAATGAAGATAAAGGAGTTAAGGAAAATGAACAATACACGTTAGAGTTTATTGATGAAGGAATTTTATATCACGTTGTAAAACAGGCTGGTGGAATAGCTGCTAAAATTGTGGTTTTTCCAACCGCTTCGAGTATTCCTGTAGAAGTTGGAGAAATGTACTTAGAGGCTTTTCTTAAATTAGGCTGCACAAATGTTACTGTTCTTGATGTAAGATCGGTTGAAGATGCCGAAAAAAAATCAGCAATAGAATTGGTGAAAAACGCAAATTGTGTAATGTTTTCTGGCGGAAATCAATCTAAAATTACAGATAGAATTGGCGGTACAACTATTCATAAAATTATTGTTGATAGATATAAAAACGAAACTGGTTTTGTAGTTGCGGGCACAAGTGCTGGCGCAATGGTTATGGCAGAAGAAATGATTGCTGGCGGAAGTGCTACCGAAGCTTTTATAAAAGGCGCCGTAACTATGTACAAAGGTTTAAGTTTAATTCCAGAATTGATTATCGATACTCATTTTATTAGAAGAGGTCGTTTTGGAAGGCAGTCTGAAGCCATTGCAAAGTTTCCTAATTTACTAGGTTTTGGATTGGCAGAAGACACAGGAATGATTATTAAAAACGGAAATGATTGTACCGTAATCGGCTCTGGAATGGTGATTGTTTTTGACGGGGAAAAACTTACGCACAACAATGAAAAAATATTAGAAGAAGGTACACCAATGACAATGGCAAACCTCTGTGTACATGTACTCTCCAACGGAGATTCTTTTGATATTAAAAACAGAAAAGTGAGCGTTTTACCTATTGAAGCTCCTTTTATTTAAGACTATTTTTTTAAAAGAAGAAAAGAAGTTTAATTATTTGAGAAATTGAATATTAGATGTTTAAGCATCCCTATTTCTTTATGTTTAGATTCGTAATAATCAGTATGTTTTTGTATTTTATTTTCAATTAAGCATTCAGAATTTCTGCCGTCTTTTTTTAATAATGTATTAATTCCTTGAATCGTTTTAGTTAAATCTCCATTTACCAAATACCCAACTAAACTTCCGTTTTCATATTTTTTAGTAACAAAATTGTCAATTCCTGTATTAATGTATCTGCGTTTAAGTCCTGAATCATTTTTTTCTTTTAGATTTTTAGCTTCTATAAAGTATTTAAACTTACTCTCCATTGTAAATATTGAAAACACAAAATCTATTCTTGATTGTTTTTTTGCAAAACCTTTTTTGATAACTAAATTATCCTTGAAAATGTAGTATTCTGTTTTAGAATCTATTTCCCATTCTATAGATTTAGGATTTAACTCTATATTATTATTCAATAATGCAGAAATATCATCTTCATCTAATATTGAAACATTTATTTTGTCAGAAATAATTTTATTGTAAGCATCTATCAATAACTGATAACATTTATCTTCAAAACCTTTTCTGAATATTAAAACTATCCCTTTATTCAATCCCATTCTTAAATATCGTTTAAAATTTCAAGAATTAATTCAGATGCATCTTCTAAAGCCATTGATTGTGACCAAAATCTTCTTTGATTTGGACGAATAATATATATGTCGTTATCTGTCTTGTAGTTTAATTTTTTTCTAAAATATATGTTTGTTGCTTTTTCTTCCCAAAGTTTTTTGTCTATTCTCTTTAATTCACTTTGTATATTTTCGTCTGACTCTTTTGTTTTTTCTTTTGTGTTACTAAAAGAAATTTTTATCATCATTAACGGCGAAAATCTATCATCTAAATTGAATATTGTAGCGTTTGCGAATAAATTTTGGTTTTCAAGAAAATTATTTAGTTTAGTAGATACTAAAATTGAATATTCTTTTAAATTCAAAGCTGGTAATAATGCCTTAGATTTTTGTTTATTTTCAAATAAATCTAAACTATAATTTAAAGTGTCTTCAATTGTATTTAATTGATTTTTGTTCAAATTTAATATGGTTTGAACTATTAGGTTGTATATTTTATTTTCTACATTTTTAATCGATAATGTGTCAAATATTTGTTTTTTCTTTTCAATTATTTCATCAACCAATAATGCTATCTCATTTTTATTTTTCTCATTTGAAAGTAAAAAAGGGATTGATAATAATTCTTCAAATGAGGCTCTTTCTCTTTCAATACCCCAAGAAGATGCAATCATAAACAAATAATATCTGCTAAACTTTGAATTTATTAAACCAACAAGGGCTTTTTTTGAATTAGAATCAATAGTACCATTGATAATATATGTAGAACTTAAAGAATAGGCATTATAATTTATGTAGGACGAAGCAATCTGTCTATTTGACTGAGCCTGTTTTATTATGATGAATGGTGACTTAAATAAGTTTTTATCTATATTTCTATAGAGTTTACTATTGGTATAACAATTATCTTCACTTGTGTAATACCTGTCTATTCCTTTTGTATTAATAATAGTTTTAGGCTTGAAATCTAAATGTTTCGAATCGGCATTTAAGCCAGTTTTAAATTCCCAATTTGATTTGTCTTTTTTAAAAACAGTTTTAAGAGATGAAAAATTTCTTTCAATCATTTCAATTAAACTAAAATCTCCCATTCCACCCCACATTGCAATTTTCCAAATTTTAGTATCTGGTTTTTGACATTCTTCTATTGGAAGATATTTAACGTCTGTACTATCAATACTAACACCTTCAATTACATTCGATTTTATAAATGTTTTTGGCGCATAATATAAAATTGTTTTAGAAGGGTTTTTTGGTTTTTCTTTTTTGTAGAAAACAATACTGATTGGCCCTGTTGCCGAACCAAATAATTGACCACCAAAATTTTTAGGGGCATTTCTTAAAATTGAAAAATTATATATTTTTTCTACATAACAATCATTAAAAAGCCATTTTCTGAACTTTTGGTATGTTCCGCCTGTATTTGTTAAAACTTTTGTATTAAAAATAAGAACAATGTCTCCATTTTCAGAAAATTGAGTTGCTTTATGTAAAAATGGTAAAACCATTTCTTTTGCAAAGCCATATTTGTCACAATACTTTCTTATTGAATGTAAATCTTTAGTATCAGTTCCAAATGGTGGGTTTCCTACAACTAAATCAAAGTCTATATTTTCAATTTCACTATTTGTTTCAATAGTATCTCTACAATATAGGTTTTTTCCTTGTTTACCTTTTAATAAATCATCTTCAAGGTCATTAATTAAATAAGGTAATCTATAGTTTTTGTTTTTCCAAAACGTTTTTGGGTTTAATTCATCTACTAAGGCTAAATACAAACTAAAAGCAGTTACTTTAATGGATTGTGAATTGATCTCTATCCCAAATATATTACTTGTTAAAAGTTTTGATAAAATTTTAAAATCTGTAAGTTTTTCGATTTTATGATTATTCTCATAACGCTTTACTAAACGTTTAAAACTTTCTACTAAAAAAATTCCCGAACCACAAGAAGGATCTACTATTTTTACGTTATACTCAGTTTCTTTGTTGTTTATGGGTAATTTTTCATTTAGTATTAATTCAACTAAAGATGGTGGTGTATAATACGTTCCTGTTTTCTTTTTTTTATCTGGATTTATTTCTGAAAGAAAATTTTCATATATTTCACTTAATAATTCAATTTGAATAATTTTAAAATTAAACAATCTATCATTAAAATTTATTTGAATTTGAGTAGTATTATCATTTCCATTAATGAAACAATTTTTTATTAACTGAAGTTGTTTTCTTGTTGCTCTGGTTTCACCTTTTCCTAAAGTAAAAACATTACCATTAAAATAGTACTCTAACTTCTCGAACAACGCATACGTATCTTCAACATTGTTTAAAATATCAAAATACGATTTTGCTCCTTTTCTTATTTCGGAATATAAATCTTTTGTTGCTCCTCTATCTTCAAGATAAAGTAAAAATAATGAACGCATTATGATTTTATGAATAAAATCAATTTTTAAACCTTCATCTTGAAGTTGTTTTGCTGTTCTAATTAAACTTTCTACAAGATATTTATCAACTCTTCTTTGTAGATTTATTTTTTTTCTAATTAATTCAGCCTCTTCAATTGTCCAAATAATTCCTGTGTCTATTGCAATGGAAGAGAAAAGGTTGTTTAATTCTTCTAATTTATCTTTATCAGATAACTTATAGGATTTTATTTCAAGTTTTTCAAGTTCTTTTTCATAGTTGAAATTTTCACTTGAAATAATCAAAGGTTTTTCAGCACAATTATAAATACGAATTTCAGTATCTGAATAAACATATAGAAAAACTACTTTTTTATAGTTCCATATTTTTTTATGAGTATTTGATATGGTTTTTAACGTATCAGTATTAAAAGAAGTAACTTTTTTTAAAAATACTGCTGGATGACTATTGTTTAGATTGTCTGTACAAAAATAAATTGAATCAATATCAAAATTTTGTACTTTCTCAATAGTTAATAATTGGCTTTCGGATAAATTTGATGAATCCAAATCAATAGAAGTAGCTCTATCAAAGCCTAATTGTTCTATTATATTTGGTTTCTTCATCAGTTTTTATAAAAAAGTAGTAAGGTGTAAATGTAGTAAATTTTAAAAGATAAAAAAAGAATCAACTGATATTTAATTATCTTATTTACAGTTGTTTATATATAAGTATTTCCTCTTTTCCATCAGAAGATTTACAAGCTCTGTACATGCCTTCTGTATTAAATGGCATTGCAATATTTCCATTGGCATCAACAGCAATTAAACCACCATCGCCACCAATTTCTAAAATTCGTTTGTTTATTACTTCTGATGAAGCTTCTTGCAAACTCATTCCTTTATATTCCATCAAACAAGAAACATCGTACGCCACAACACCACGAATAAAAAACTCACCACTTCCTGTACAAGAAACTGCACAAGTTTTATTATTAGCATAATTACCCGCACCAATCATTGGGCTATCGCCAACTCTACCAAAGCGTTTATTAGTCATTCCACCTGTTGATGTTGCTGCAGCAATATTTCCGTTTTTATCACAAGCAACAGCTCCCACAGTTCCGAATTTAGAATCTTTTTTGGTTGCATGATCTAACTGAAAACTATCCGTATCTTTTATTTCTAACCATTGATTATGACGAAATTCATCATAAAAATAGGCTTCTTTTTCTAATTCATAATTTTGGATTTTTGCAAACTGCATTGCTCCTTTTCCTGCTAAAAAAACGTGCTCACTTTTTTCCATCACATCTTTTGCCAACGAAATAGGGTTTTTAATACCACTAATTAACGAAACCGCACCTGCATTTAAGGTTTTTCCTTCCATAATAGAAGCATCCATTTCGTGCGTTTCATCCGCAGTAAAAACAGCTCCTTTTCCTGCATTAAACAAATGTGAGTTTTCTAAAATAATTACCGCCTTTTCTACTGCGTCTATTGCTGATCCTCCGTTTTCTAGAACTTTATATCCCATTTCTAAGGCTTCTTTTAAAACACTTTTATATTGAGTTTCTAACTTAGAAGTCATCATCCCTTTTACTAAAGTTCCTGCGCCACCGTGAATGGCAATTGAAAAGTTTTTCATAATTACTTTTTGATTTCAGGGGTCAAAAATACATCTTTTTTCACTTGAGTATTCCATAAAGCAATGGTTGATGCTGTATAAAAAATCACTAATAATAAATTTAAAAAACCACCATTAATAATTACCCATAATTTACCTGACAATATATTGTTAAAAATACCACTAAACAAGAATAATAAAAGCGGGAAAAAGAAGACCATCCAACGTGGATACAATGTTTTACGTTTCCAAACTTGAGAAATAAATAAAATAGATAATATACCAAAAAGAGGATATCCTAATACCCGTAATAAATCATTTGTTTCTAACGCCAATATTGTAGTTTTTTTAAGATTTAAGTTGTTTTCTATCGCTATTTTTGCTGATGTTGCTATGGCTACATACGCAGCGTGTACCACTCCGTAAGAAGTTACAATTGCTACAAAACACACCAAAACCGTATTTCGAATCCATTTTTTTACGGATTTAAATGCCATATATACTTGCCCTAAACCAATTAAATACAACCACATTGCCACCAAAGCAGACAAACCACTTGCCATAATTCTTGTGTCTGATGCTTTTCCCATATTTTGTAACAAATCGGTGCTAGTAGCATCATAATAAAACAACATATCGCCTGCAAAAAGCACTAATCCACCGAGGATTCCTGCAATGCCAAATAATCGTAAACTAATTTTATTCATTCGTATAGAATATAATTTCTAAAAATACAAATACTATTTTAACAGACAACTAAAGTTTCGTAATTTTAGCGTCTTGAATAAATTTTACCATGGCAGAAAAGAAACGATTATTTTTATTAGATGCATTTGCATTAATTTTTAGAGGATATTATGCATTTATCAAAAACCCAAGAATCAACTCGAAAGGAATGGATACTTCTGCTATTTTGGGTTTTACCAATTCGCTTTTAGATGTAATTAGGCGAGAAAAACCAGACCATATTGCAGTTTGTTTTGATCGTGGTGGTAGTGTTGCTAGGAAAGACGCTTTTCCTGATTATAAAGCCAATCGACAAGAAACACCCGAGGCTATTAAAATTGCAGTACCGTATATCGAAAAAATATTAGAAGCCATGAATATTCCTGCCGTAATTTGTGCAGGTTTTGAAGCTGATGATATTATAGGAACGTTGGCAAAAAAAGCCGAAAAAGAAGATTACCAAGTTTTTATGGTAACGCCAGATAAAGATTTTGCACAACTCGTTTCTGAAAACATTTTTATGTATAGACCTCGTTTTGGCGGTGGCTATGAAACATGGGGGATTAAAGAAGTACAAGAAAAATTTGGCGTGGTAGAACCGCTACAAGTTATTGATTTTTTAGGCATGATGGGAGATGCTTCTGATAATATTCCTGGATTGCCAGGTGTTGGAGAAAAAACAGCAAAAAAATTCTTAGCCGCTTACGGTTCTATGGAAAATCTGTTTAAAAATACGGCAGATTTAAAAGGGAAAATGAAAGAAAAGGTAGAAAACAACAAAGAACTTGGCTTGCTTTCTAAAGAATTAGCAACTATTATGTTAGATGTCCCTGTAGAGTTTCATGAAGAAGATTTTGAGTTTTCAAAACCAAATATGCCTGCAATTACCGAACTTTTTAACGAATTAGAGTTTAGAAGATTAGCAGATAATTTAGCAAGAACTTATGAAGGTTTTCAGAAAAAAAGTGAAGAGCAAAAAGCAAAAGAAAATACTTCGGATACACCTAGTGTTCAGAAACCTAACAACCCAGTAAACGGGCAATTCGATTTATTTGCCGCACCTGGAACTGGAGATTTCTCATCAGAAACATCAGAAATAAATCATGGAAAAAAGAACATTCAAAACGTTGATCATTTTTATCAACTAGTAAACACCCCTCTTTCAAGAAAACTGTTATTACAGAAACTTTTACAACAAAAATCAGTTTGTTTTGATACTGAAACTACAGGTTTAAAAGCGTTGGAAGTTGAACTTATTGGTCTTTCGTTTTCTTGGGAAACTGGCAAAGGGTATTATGTATCATTTCCAGAAAATCAAGATGAAACTCAAGAAATTATTGAAGAATTTGTTCCGTTTTTTATAGATGAATCCATCGAAAAAATTGGGCATCATTTAAAATATGACATCAAGGTTTTATCTAACTACAACATTTCTGTAAAAGGAAAACTGTTTGATACCATGATTGCGCATTATTTAATCAATCCTGATATGCGACATAATATGGATATTTTAGCAGAAACATACTTAAATTACCAACCTGTTTCTATTGTAGAGCTCATCGGTAAAAAAGGAAAAAATCAACTTTCTATGAGAAATGTTGATATTAAAAAACAAACCGAATATGCAGTAGAAGATGCCGATATTACCTTGCAATTAAAAGAACATTTTAGCAAAGAATTACAAGCAGGAAATTTGGAAACATTATTTACTGATGTTGAAAATCCTTTAGTTTCTGTACTCACAGCTATGGAAATAGAAGGAATTAATGTAGATATTGATTTTCTTAAAGGTTTATCAACAGATTTAACTACGGATATTGCGCAGTTAGAAAAACAAATTTATCAGCAATCTGAAGAAGAGTTTAATATTGCATCTCCCAAACAGTTAGGCATTGTGTTGTTCGAAAAAATGAAACTTGTAGAGAAGCCTAAAAAGACAAAAACAGGGCAATATAAAACAGGTGAAGAAATTTTATCATATTTGGCAAAAGACCATCAAGTTATTCGTGATGTTTTAGCTTATAGACAACTAAAAAAATTGCAAAGTACTTATGTAGATGCTTTGCCAAACGAAGTGAATCCGAAGACAAAAAGAATTCATACAGCTTATGCACAAGCCGTTGCTGCTACGGGTAGATTGAGTTCTAACAATCCTAATTTACAGAATATTCCGATTAGAACCGAGCGAGGGAGGCAAGTAAGAAAAGCTTTTATTCCAAGAGATAAAAATCATGTGTTATTAGCTGCGGATTATTCTCAAATTGAACTCCGAATTATTGCTGCATTGAGCGAAGAAGAAACCATGATAAATGCTTTTAAAAACGGAGAAGATATTCATGCTTCTACCGCTGCAAAAGTATTTAATGTTCCGTTAAGTGAAGTTACTAGAGAGCAACGTAGCAACGCTAAAACAGTTAATTTCGGAATTATTTATGGCGTTTCTGCTTTCGGATTGAGTAACCAAACGGATTTAAGTAGAAAAGAAGCCAAAGCATTGATTGATACCTATTATGAAACCTATCCGAAGTTAAAAAATTACATGGCAAAACAAGTAGATTTTGCACGAGATAATGGATATGTAGAAACCGTTTTAGGAAGACGTAGGTATTTAAAAGATATCAATTCTAGAAATGCCATTGTGCGTGGCGCTGCCGAAAGAAATGCTGTAAATGCACCGATACAAGGTTCTGCGGCAGATATTATTAAATTAGCAATGATTAACATTTACAACAGATTAGAAAAAGAGAATTTCAAATCTAAAATGTTACTACAAGTACACGATGAATTGGTTTTTGACGTTTTAAAAACCGAATTAGAAACATTACAACCAATGATTAAAGAAGAAATGGAAAATGCCTTTAAAATGACTGTTCCGTTAGATGTTGAAATTGGTTTGGGAGAGAATTGGCTGGAAGCGCATTAGAAACTTTATCTGTCTTTTGGCTTCTTCCTGGAAGAGGAAAAACCTACTTGAACAAATGGTAAAACACAAATTTGTCATTGCGAGGAGGCACGACGTGGCAATCTTATTAAATAATCGTAAGATTCCTATATTCGTAGGAATGACAGAAAGGACTAAATGATATTTGCAATCATTTCTTTATAATCTAATAAAGTGTAGTCTGAATATTCTAAGTCTTTTAAAATTAAACTTTTATTATCATAAAGAAATAAAGTAAAATAGTATTCGTAAGTTTTCTGTTTTACATTAAAAATATTTTTAAAAGTATCTTTATTATAAAATGCAGAGGTATTTATGTTATCTACTTTTATAGGGCTAAAAAAAGGAATTAATAATTCTATTTTTGGATTATTAATTTGACAAAACCGTTCTTTTAATAAATTATCTTGAAAATTATGATAAATACTATTTTCTGCTTCTCTTTTTTGACTTACTTCTGAATAATTTTCATTTAGAGATTTTTGATAATTTGCCTTTTTAACACTCAAATTAAACAAATTGTCATAAATTTCTGGTTCAAATTCTTTTAAGATTAATAAATACAAAGTTAAATACGTTTCAAATAAGGTACCTTCTTCTTTATGAATAATATTTGGTAGTTTTAATTTTTTATCCGTATTGTTTGCTATTAAATTTTTAATAATTACATATTTATTTAAAATTTTTTTAATTCTACGTGGATTTGTAAAGTGCAGTTTTGTAAAGAAAAGAGTAATTA
The DNA here is from genome assembly GCA_964655585.1 of uncultured Flavobacteriaceae bacterium. GTDB lineage: Bacteria > Bacteroidota > Bacteroidia > Flavobacteriales > Flavobacteriaceae > Polaribacter. The sequence continues at coordinate 6,480 of CAZZNK010000014.1, read as the reverse complement.
GGTTATATAAATCTTCATCGTTGTTATTTATACATACTATTTCATTCTTAAAATAATATTGAACCAGTTTACAAATGTTCAAATTATTTGGCATTGTAAATGAAATGTCAAAAATTTTTTCTAAATATTCATTTGCTTTTACAACATCACCATACTTGTTTTTCACAGCTTCTTTCACAGCTTTTTTGTCAATACCACATAAAAATATGGTTTTTTTACCATAAGTAAATAATAGCTTAATTGCAGAAAGTAAGTTTAAAACATTTTCAGGTTCGCATCTATCTAAATCATCTATAAAAACAATATTATATTCTGGTAATTTGTCTTTGCTTTTATTCTTTGTGGTAATTTTATCTTCCCAAGTAGAAAAACTTGTTTTAAAATCCTTTTTTAATTGTAAAAATGTTTTAGGATTTTCTTCTTCAATAGTTGTAAGTAGTTTATCTGCACTAAAATTTAGAATTGGTGTTTTAAATGTTATTGATTTTGCAAAACCTTCAAGTAATTTACTTCCAATTTCAAATAATTCATCTCCTATTTTTTGAGCATCAGTTTTCCTTTCTTCAACAAGAAACTCAAGTAAAGATAACGAAAGGTTTTTATCACTTTCAAACTCCCAAGCTTCAAAAAAGAACGTGTTAAAAGTGCCTTTCAATTCTTTTTTAAGATATTTCATAAGTGTACTTTTCCCACTTCCCCATTCTCCGTAAATTGAGAAAATTTTTATTTTAGAAAAATCATCTTTATTCGTTAAGAAAAATGATTTTAAGAGATTTCCTTTCTCTATAATTCCGATATAATCATTTTCTTGAGTTAAATCTTCTATTGGGAGATTTGATAAAAGTTTTAGCATAGTTCTTTTTTTTAGTAAAAGTAAGAAATTAATTGTTTTTAAATTATCTACATTACTCAATTTCATTATTTACCTTTGAATAAATTTTTGTTCAACAAAATGTCTAAAATCCACTTCCACCACTTTAAAACTGATATTTCTGAAATTTCTTTACCCAAAAAATTCACCTTTCCGTTTTATTACGATCCACATACCTTGTGTAAAATAGCTAGTAAAGAAATACAAAAATATTTAGAAACTCAAACTGATTTTAATCACAATTTCGGATTAAAAAAAAATGAGAAAGGATTATCTATTGGTAAAATGTTTGGTGTTTTAGTTGTTCAGAATCAAAAAAAGGAAATTGGTTATTTAGCTGCTTTTTCAGGCAAATTTTCTGATAATAGTTTGCCTAAAATGTTTGTTCCACCAATTTTTGACACACACCAAAAAGATGGTTTTTTTGCCAAAGGAGAAATACAACTAAATCAAATAAATCAGCAAATTGTTCAGCTAGAAAATAATCTAGATTTTGTGAAAATTACTGCTAAGTTTTATCAAAAAAAAGAAGCAATTCAGCAAGAATTACAGATAGAAAAAGAAAAATTAAAGCTTGCCAAAAAAGACAGAAAAACACAACGTAAACAAGCAATAAAAACACTTTCTGAAACGGAGTTTTATCAACTAAAAAAACAATTGGAGCAAGAGAGTTTTAATCAGCAGTTTTTTATCAAAGAATTTACAGAATATAAGCATCAAAAATTAGCAGAAATTGAAAAAGAATTAGTTGTGTTTACAGCTAAAATTGCATCATTTAAAAAACAACGAAAAGAGCTTTCTAACGCACTACAATCAAAACTTTTTAAACAATATCAGTTTTTAAATCATCAGAAAAAAACAAAAGGAGTTCTTGAAATTTTCAAAGAATTACCTGTAAAAATACCTCCTGCAGGTTCAGGAGATTGCGCTGCTCCAAGATTATTACAGCATGCCTTTTTACATAATTTACAACCGATTGCAATGGCAGAGTTTTGGTGGGGAACATCGCCAAATAAAGCCATTAGAAAGCACAAAAACTTTTATCCATCGTGCCAAGGAAGGTGCAAACCCATTTTAGCACATATGTTGCATGGAATAGAAATGGACGAAAATCCGTTATTACAAAATCCTGCGAAAGAAAAAAAACTTACTTTTTTATACGAAGATGATGCTTTGGTGGTGGTTCATAAACCCGCAGAATTTTTATCGGTTCCTGGAAAAGAAATTAGCGATTCTGTCTATACTAGAATGAGAGAAAAGTACCCAAATGCCACGGGTGCTATGATTGTGCATCGGTTAGACATGAGTACTTCGGGTATTTTACTAATCAGCAAAACCAAAGAAGCAAATAAAAATTTACAAAGTCAATTTATCAACAGAACCATAAAAAAGCGTTATGTGGCTTTGTTAGACGGAATTATAAAAAAGAATTCTGGAACTATCAATTTACCACTTCGGGTAGATTTAGATGATAGACCTAGACAACTAGTCTGTTATGAACATGGTAAAAAAGCGATTACAAAATGGAAAGTGATAGAACGAAAAGAAGGTAAAACCCGCATTTATTTTTACCCAATTACTGGCAGAACACACCAATTAAGAGTACATGCAGCACATTTATTAGGTTTAAACACACCTATTGTGGGAGATGATTTATACGGTAAAAAAGTTGACAGATTACATTTACATGCCGATTATATTGAGTTTACGCATCCATCAACAAAGAAAAAAATGCAATTTCAAGTAGATGCTGCGTTTTAAAAAAAGAAAATCTTTAAACCAATTTTAACATTTTCAGATGATAAAATATCGCTTTTTTAGGCTGTATTTTTTTATATTTGTATTCAATTATGAAAGAAGTCTGGTATTTAGAATGTGTTAATTTATTTAAAATTATTTGTCCTCATCAATATAAGGACTATAAAGAGACGCATACTTTTGACACGTATAAAAAGAAAGATTATGTTTATTTTGATAAAGACACTTCACAAACCATATATTTAATTAATTCGGGTAAAGTAAAGTTAGGTTATTATACCGAAGAAGGGAATGAAGTGGTTAAAGCAATTCTTAGTAAAGGAGAAGTTTTTGGAGAAAAAGCTTTTTTAGGGGAAGGAAAGAGAAATGAATTTGCCCAATCTATTGATAATACTACTGTAATTTGCCCAATACCTGTAAATACTTTGCAAAATATGATGAAGAACAATACTTCATTTACTTTAAGTTTTTATAAACTGATTAGTTTTAGAATTAAAAAACTTGAAAGACGTTTAGAGATTTTACTCTTTAAAGATATTCGTAAAAGAACTATTGAATTTATAAAAGAATTGAAAGAAGAATTCGGAACTTCTTTATTAAATGGAGATACGCTAATTAAACATCCGTATTCTCAAAAAGAAATTGCTACTTTAATAGGAGCATCAAGACCTTCGTTAAATATTGTTATAAATAATTTGCGTGATGAGGGCTATTTATCCTTTAATGGAAAAGAAATAATTATAAAAAATGGAAAAGTGTTAGATAACTAACATCCTGTTTTTTTAATTGAACATAATTTTGCTGTATTATAAACTTAAAACAACATATTATGAAAAATCTTTTAAAATTATTATCGCTTACACTTACTTTATTATTTCTTACTTCATGTAGTAATGATGACAGTCCAACAACAAAATCATTAACATTAAACTTAACAGGTTTAGCTGAATTGGGTTCAAACTTTGTTTATGAAGGTTGGATTATAGTTGATGGTGCCCCTGTAAGTACAGGAACTTTTACAAGTGTAGATTTTCCTCAGTCGTTCTCAGTAAATATTGATCAATTAGACGATGCTACTAAATTTGTACTTTCAATAGAGCCTGCAAATGATACAGACCCTGCACCAGCAGCAACCAAAATTTTAGCAGGAAATTTTTCAGGAAAAAATGCCTCAGTTTCATCTGCATTAGTTGCTGATTTTTCAGGTGTAGCAGGTAAATATATTTTAGCAACACCAACAAATGGAATGAATAATAATGAAAATAGTGGAATTTGGTTTTTATATCCAAACGGACCTTCAGCTGGTTTAACTTTACCTACATTATCATCAGGATGGATTTATGAAGGCTGGGTTGTAATAGATGGGAAACCAGTATCTACAGGTACATTTAATAATGTAAGCGCAACAGATAATTTTAATGGTTTTAGTGGTGCTATGGCATTACCAATGCCAAATGGAACAGACGGTTTTTTTCCAGGTGAAGATTTTTTAATGGGAGCTCCAAGCGGATTAACTTTTCCTACGGATATAGCGGGAGGAAAGGCTGTTATTTCAGTAGAACCAGTACCAGATAATAGCCCAATGCCATTTTCTATAAAACCATTAGTTGGAAGTATTCCTGCAACGGCAGTAGATCATACAGCCTATAATTTAGGTAAAAACTTAGCGAGTTTACCTTCAGGATCTGTATCTAGATAAATAAATTTGCATGAAATAAACCATTCATTTCATACAAATACAATAAATTACAAAGCGTTAGTTTAATACTAACGCTTTGTTTAAAATTAAAAAACATGAAAGTATTATTCTTATTACTATTTACCGCGAGTTTATCTCTTTGCGCTCAAGAAACAAATTATAATGTAAAAAATGGCTGTGGGGTTAGTGGTTATGACGTTGTTGCGTATTTTAACGGGAGCGCTACTAAAGGGAAAAGTGACTATGAATATACTTATGATAATGTAAAGTATCGATTTTCGAATATTAAAAATTTAGAAAAATTCAAACTAAGTCCAAAACAATATTTACCACAATATGGTGGCTGGTGTGCTTATGCAATGAGTAAAAAAGGAAAAAAAGTAGACATGGATCCTTCAAAATTTGAAATTAGAGATGGCAAACTATACTTATTTTACACTTCCTTTTTTACAGATACCTATAAAAAGTGGTTAAATGAAGATCCAGAAAAACTAAAGAAAACGGCAGATAAAAAATGGAAAAAATATAAAAAGACTAATTAAGTCTCATTATTTAATTTCTGTATATGTTCTTTAGAGTAAACGGATGTGAAACTTCATTAAAAAAATAAAAATCTAAACTAACATCGTAAAAAATTGAGGAATTAATTTGGGGGAATTAATTCTCTTGATTAGGTGTTAGTTTATTTTTAAAAAAATAGACTCTCTTATACCTAATTTACATTACAAAACGATAAGTTGCCTTGATTAAAAAAGTATCTTCTGATGGCTGATTGAAAACTCGATCTCCGATAGCACTAAATAAAGAATCGTTTATGTCAGCACTCCCAGAAGTTCCTCTAGACCACACCAAAAAGATTTCTGATCCTGGTATATATTCCCATCGTACAACCAAATTAGATTGAAACTGCACAAAAGAAAAATCTGGATTATCAAACGTATAATCTGTAGTTCCGTCTAAATTTTCATCAACTAAATACTCATTATTGTTTTCTGAAATCTGATTTGAATTATACCACTGTACTCTATTATTAATATTTTTAGCTGTTGGGTTGGTTACATAATTAAAATCGTTATACTTTCCTTTTGTAATAAATGGTGAACCATAAAACTGAACTGATAAATTAGGGTTGATACTATAATTAATTCGTAACGAAGTACTCAGCGTTGTAAAATCAATATTCCCTAAAACATATCTTGTATCTGTACCAAAACTTCTTTGAGTTACATATTGCGCTTTGTTTGGGCTAGACCTTAATGAACCGCTCAAAGAAAAATTTAACGAATTTGTAGGTTGATAATTCAGACCAAACCTATACATACTAAATTTATAAGATTTATCTTTTACAAAAGCACGTACATGCCCCATTGTAAAATTAAATTTCTTTTGTCTGTCTGATCCAAAAAATGCTACCAAAAAAGTTCTGTTAGAGTTCTGCCACCTAGGACCTCCTCTTAGAAAAGTATTTGAAAAAACTCTAGATTTTGTACCATAAGCGAGTTCTGACCACCAATTATTTTTCCACGTTATTTTTCCTTTTAACTCATAATGTGCGACATTAAAATTTCCTTCAAAATCATATTCATGGTTTTGTTCTAAAATAATACTCGCATCTCTATAAGTTTCTGTAGGTTTTAAAAACTTATACTCCACATCTACAAATTCTTTTATTTTATCTGCTTGTCTTAAAAAACCAATGTCATTTAGCTCTAATTCTGGTGATAACCATTCTAAACCGCCATTAAATCGCCAGTTTCCTCCACCAGATTTTCCTGTAACAATTTTCCCTCCTGTTCCTGTTAACGATGTTTTATTAGGATCTACATTTACATGACTCGCATCTATTCTTTGAAAGTTATGTGTATTTTTTCTTTGAGTTCTTTCAATAGCTGCTTTACTTCCTAATACTTTACTTACTACCACGTTTCCTTCTACAAAGTAATTTCTATTTTTCCAATTGTGTCTAAAATCCAATCCTCCAGAATATGCGGATTCATGTAAATTAGGAAAGTTATTTTTTAAACTCCTATTGGTTGCTGTAAAAATTCCACCGATATAAGTATTTCTATTGTTAAAATCTTTTTGAGTTCTTAGTACCACAGGGCAAACTCATACTTTTATTTTTAACACCTTTAGCAAATACTGATTATCC
>CAZZNK010000013.1:2676-33767 GCA_964655585.1 uncultured Flavobacteriaceae bacterium | reverse complement strand
TTAATCAATTAATTATTGTGAAAAACAACTTGAAAAAGTGTGAGTTTGCCCTGAAAAAAGCAAGCATCTCATTTGATGAATGGCAATTTTACAGTATGTTTGTATATAGCAACAAAAAAGAATTCTTTTAAATTACACGTTTTTATTACTATGAAATTATCGCTTTTTTCTTTTGTTTTTTTCTTTATATCACTTATAGCAAATGCACAATATACAGATGTAATTAACTCTAACAAACCTGGTTTTTCTGAGAGTCCATACAGTGTTGGTACTGGGGTTTATCAATTTGAAAGTAATTTATTTTTTAGAAAACTTAGTATTGAACCTACTTTTTCTAAACCTCAATCTTTTGGCTACGATTTGTTATTTAGAACTAGTTTTTTTCTTGAAAAATTAGAATTAAATGCGCAAATTACTTATCAGAATGATAAAATTGCATTTAAAAATATTTTTACCTCACATTATTTTACAAACGGATTAAGTAAATTAACCATTGGTGGTAAATACTTACTTTTTCAACAAGAATATCAAGATAAATCAAAAGAAATTAGAAGCTTTAAACGTCGTTTTGCTTTTGATAAAAAAAGATTGATTCCGTCTGTAGCAATTTACCTTGGCGTAAATACCGATTTTGTAAGCGATGTGTACAAAACAGGACGTGTAACACCCAAAGTTGGTGTACTTCTTCAAAATAATTTATCGCCTCAACTAAATATTATTACCAATTTTTATTATGATAAAATAGGGAGTGATTTTGCAGAATTCTCATACATTGTTACCGCAACGATTTCGGTAAAAGATAGGTGGTCTATCTTTTTTGAAAATCAAGGAGTTTACGGAAAATATCAAAGTGATTTAAACCTCGGTACTGGTTTGGCATATTTATTTAGCAGAGATTTACAAATAAACAGCTCTCTTCGTTTTCTTTTTGAAGGAGAGTCTTCTGGTTTTTATACAGGACTTGGTGTTTCTTATAGAATAAATAAGCATCAAAATAATTTTATTGAAATTGACGATAACGGGAACCCTATTAAAAAAGGCAACAACAAAGACAGTTACAAAAACAGAAGGCGTAGAAAAGGTTTTTTTGGTCGATTTTTCGGAAAAATGTCTGGTATTTTCAAAAAGAAAAATTAATAAAAACCATTTATAGTTTTTTATTTTAAGAATGATTACACTCAAAAAAATAACTACAAAAAAAGAAATGAAACAATTTGTATTGTTTCCTTTCTCTCTCTATAAAAATAATAAATTTTGGGTACCTCCTATTGTAAAAGATGAAGTTGATAACTTTGATCCTAACAAAAACCCTGTGTTCGAAAATGCGGAAGCTCAGTTTTTTCTTGCCTATAAAAATGATGAAATTGTCGGTAGAATTGTAGCAATTATCAACTGGTATGAAGTTGAAAAGCAACAGATAAAAAAAATGCGCTTTGGTTGGTTTGATGTTATTGATAATATAGAAGTTACCAAAGTTTTACTTGCTAAAGTTACTGAAATTGGCAAAAAAAATAACTTGACATATATTGAAGGTCCTATCGGGTTTAACAACCTAGACAAAACGGGTGTTTTAACTGAAGGATTTGATCATATTGGTACTATGATAACTTGGTACAACAATCCGTATTATAAAGAACATTTAGAACAATTAGGTTTTGTAAAAGAGAAAGAATATTTAGAGAATAAATTCAAATTTAAAGATGTTGATGCTGTATATTTTAACCGAATTAGCAATATCATTAAAAAAAGAAATAAATTAACTGCGTTAGATTTTACAAAAACAAAAGACATTATGCCTTTGGTAGATGAAATGTTCGATTTATTTAGCGCATCCTACGCTAAATTATCAACTTTTGTACCTATTTCTGATGCACAGATTGATTATTTTAAAAAGAAATACATCAGTTTTATCAATCCTGAATATATAAAATTTGTGATTGATGAGCATCAAAAACTCGTTGCTTTTGCTATTGTAATGCCTTCGTTTTCTGAAGCCTTACAAAAAGCCAAAGGAAAATTATTTCCGTTCGGTCTTTTTCATCTTTTAAACGCCCGAAAAAACGCAAAAGATGTTACTTTCTATTTAATTGGCGTACATCCAGAATATCAAAATAAAGGAGTACATGCTATTATTTTTGACCAATACACAAAAACATTTACAAAAAAAGGGATTGAGAATTGTATTAGAACTCCAGAATTAGCAGACAACGAAGCAATACAAAAAATCTGGAAAGATTTTAACCCGACAACTCATAAAAAAAGATGTACTTATAAAAAGAATATCTAATGCAACTATTTTATAACGAACACATAGCACCCGAAACAACGCAAATTACTTTTGATAAAACCGAAAGCAGACATATTGTGCGTGTTTTACGAAAAACAGAAGGGAGCACCTTACATATTACCAACGGAAAAGGATTTCTTTTTACTTGTGAAATAATTATTGCCAGTGATAAAAAATGTATTGCAAGCATTTTAAAATTAGAAAAAGAAGAAAAATGTTGGAATTACTATTTACACGTTGCCATCGCTCCTACTAAAAATAATAATCGATTGGAATGGTTTTTAGAAAAAGCGACCGAAATCGGCATTGATGAAATCACTCCTATAATTTGCCAAAATTCTGAACGTGAAATTGTTAAAACTGATAGGATGCAAAAAATTATACAATCTGCTATGAAACAATCGTTAAAATTTACGTTACCAAAATTGAATGATGCAGTTTCTTTTTCGACATTTATCAATCAAAAAAATGATGGTGATTTATTTATTGCGCATTGTGAAGATACTAAAAAAAGCTTGCTCAAAAATCAACTAAAAAACAGCAAAAAAATCACCATTTTAATTGGTCCTGAAGGAGATTTTTCTTTAGATGAAATTCAGCAAGCCATCAACAAAAAACACATCCCAATTTCTTTAGGAGAAAGTAGATTACGCACAGAAACTGCTGCTATTGTTGCAATAAATACAGTATCTATTTTACATCAGTAATTCTTTTTGTACCTTTCGTTTTTAAACAGCTAAGAAATTGACTTCAGAAGGATTTTTTAACTTATTTCTATTAATTAGTGCGCTTCACGGTTTTTTGTTTAGTGCTATTCTATTTGTATCTAAAGATGGTAAAAAGAAAAGTATGCTGTACTTAAACCTTTTAGTACTGTCAATTTCATTAAACAATTTTCAATCTTGGATACTAGCAAAACATTTTTTTACAAAACATGTTTTTTTAGATTACATACATATTCCTTGGCATTTCTTTGTAGCTCCATTTTTTTATATGTTTTTAATCTATTATTTAAAAATTGCCGACAGAAGTAAAAATATCTTAAAAATTATTGTTCCTTTTTTTATTCTTATCGTTTGCATTCGATTTACTTTTATCTACATCAACAAAAATAGTAGTACACCAAACACACAATTTCTCTTTGAAAAATACACTTCTTTCGAAGAGATTATTAGTTTACTGGTATCCTTAAGTGTTTTTGGGTATGCTTTTTATATTCTCTATAAAAAAGAAAATCTATTTAAAGATATATTATCGTACGATAATTTAAAATGGATTTATACTTTTTTTAAATTAGGACTGATTACCTATATTTTTTGGATTATTGCTTTGGCAATTACCGTTTATTTAAATTTTAGTGAATTTATTTACTCGTATTATCCACTTCGTATTTTAACAACTATTTTAATTTATTGGATTGGTTATCAAGGAATTTTACGATTAAAAATTATTAAAGAACGTGTTGTTATTAGAAAAATATTAGTAACTGAATATAACAAGCCTACTACAAGTTTTACCATACAAAAAGACGACAATATTGATATTGAAAAACAACAACAATTTGAGGAAGTTCAGTTGTATTTGAGTAATCACTTTACAGATTGTGACCTTACATTAGATTCAATATCGAATGACTTAAAAATACCTGTAAGTACTGTTTCATTTTTGGTGAATACCTATGCCAAAAAAAACTTTTCTGAGTTTATCAATCAATTACGAGTTGAACAGGCAAAAAAACTTTTAATTGATACAGAGTACAATAATTATACTGTAATTGCTATTGGCTTAGAATCCGGATTCAGCTCTAAATCAACATTTTATGACGCTTTTAGAAAACAAACTGGTAATACTCCTTCTGCCTATAAAAAAACATATTCTTCTTCAAATTAATTTCACAAATATGTCCGAATTCCTCTGAGTCAGAGAATTTCGGATACTTTTTTTTCAAATGATTTCTATTTTTGGTTAAAACTTAGAGATATATGGGAACTCAAAAAAAAGCACAAAAAAGAAATACATATTCTAAAGAAAATTTCAATCCCTTTAAAGTAGCTCAATGGTTTTTAAAAAAACTGAAGAAAAACAGTAAAACAGTTATTACAACAATTCTTTTTTTATTAATATTATCTATAACAGTAGCTGCACAAGAATATCATTATTTATCAAATACAAATGTGATTATTCAGAATCACAAAGCAAAACAAAAAGGAATTGGTATAAATTATAATGTTTCTAGTGAGTTATTTGGAGGAATGTTTCATTACCCAGAAATTGAATTTTATTATAATTTTTCAACGAAATTCTCTACCTATGGTAGCTTTAATTTCAATAAATTACCTTCTTATGAAAGCTCTCTATTCGGAGGTGGTGCTCCATTAAACAATAACAACTATGGTTATACAGTGGCAGGGGTTTATTTAGGAAAAACTTCGTTTTGGTTTTTAACCAATTATGAGATTGCTCTTGGGATTAGTCATCAAAATATGAATATTGACATTATAAATAAAGAACCTATTTCTAACTATGAAATAAAAAAAATCACAGAAAAATACAATGAATTCTTTTTACAATTTAATTTTTTAAAAATTACAGATATCAATAGATATATCATCTCGTTAAAATTCTCTAAAGTAAATTTTTATAAAGTAATTAATCTTACAGAAAACAATATCATTAACAACTTTTTAAATAACTCAACTAATTTAGTAAAAAAACCACTCCTAACCTCTATTGCCTATAGTTTTTACAGACCCGTTTTTTCAAAAAACATTTTCTTTAAATATACCTTTGGGTTTTCTTTTGCAGAAGAATATGGTGCCTTTTTTAACCATAAAATAGGACTTATCTATGAATTTTAATATGAAATTATGAAAACAAACACAGTATTACTCGCAATTCTTATCCTTTTTCAAAGTTGTTACAGTTATAAAAAAGTAGAAATCAACAATCTAAAAATTAAAACTGCTAAAAGATATGCTATCAAAACCAAAGTAGTAAATGGTAGAAAGCGTCATTTAAAAATTTTAGAAATAACCGATACACATATCATCATTCAAAAAAGAAAAAGAAGAATTTCAATACCTAAAAGTAACATTTTAAAAGTTGAAGAAATGAAATTTTCTTTTTGGAGAACAGGAACTTTTACTATTTTAATCGCTATTCCAACTTTACTCTATATAGCTTTGAGTAATTTTAAATTAAATTTTGGTGGAAACTGGAATTGGGGATGGATATAAAAACTGTTGTAAATAATTTTTAAAAAAACGAAATGAAAAACATAACAATTATACTAATTATATTTGTATCATTTTATGGTTGTATACATTATGACATTGAACTAAATGAAACATATCATAAGTTTAACAATGATGATGAAAATTTAATTATTAATTACAATTATGAAGTTGACCAAATAATTACATATAAAAATCAATTTAATGAAGAAATCCATTTTAAGGTGACTCAAAATCAGAGAAAAAAACGTGGAAAATGGGAAGGTAACTGGGTTACAAGTTCTACTTTTAGTCATTATTACGAAAGTAAAATTATCCGACTTGAAATAGTTGAAAATGAAGCCAATTATGGAGATGAAGTAGTACACTATATTTTTTCAAAAAGTTATAATAAATTTAAAAACGGAATTAATTTTCCAATATGGAATGTAAACTATTTTTCATTTATAGATGAAATACAAGAAGATGTAAATTTACATTTAAGAGATTATAACGGAATTACAAAAGTTGAGATGAATATTAATGGGCATTTATTCCAAAAAGTAATAACTCTTAATTCTGGAAGTGATTTATTACTATCAGGGTCGTTAGGGGCTATGCTACCGAACAGTATAAATAAATTATATTATGATTATGAATTTGGAGTTATTCAATTTAATGATATTGATGGAAAAGAATGGAAAATAATTTATCCAAATTAATAAAACTATTTACAATAATCAGCATAACTAATAGCCGTTTATTTCCCTATATTGCATCTTTAACCAATGCATATGTACAAGAAAATTTTATTTCTTTTCTTCTTTATCATTACCCTTTTTACAAATGCCCAAGAGGTTGCCATTTTAAAATATAATGGCGGTGGAGACTGGTATGCAAACCCAACTGCTGTACCTAATTTGATAGATTTTACAAACAGCAACTGCCATACCAACATAGAAAAAATAGCAAAAACAGTGACGGCTTCTGATGAAGATATCTTTAATTATCCCATTATTTTTATGACTGGACATGGAAATGTTTTTTTTTCTGATGATGATGCCAAAAACCTAAAAAACTATTTGATTTCTGGTGGTTTTTTACATATTTCTGACAATTATGGTTTGGATAAATACATCCGAAGAGAATTAAAAAAAGTATTTCCGTTATTACAATTACAAGAAATTCCTAAAAATCATCCTATTTATCATCAAACATTTTCTTTTAAAAACGGGTTGCCAAAAATACATGAACACGACAACAAACCACCTCAAGGTTTCGGTGTTTTTTATAAAGGAAGATTGATTGTTTTTTATGATTATGAATCTGATTTAAGCGATGGTTGGGAAGATACCGCAGTACATAACAACCCAAAAGAAACACGAGAAAAGGCTTTAAAAATGGGTGCAAATATAATTGAATATGCTTTTAAAAATTAATCCTGATTTACAGATAGATGACATTAAAATAAACTTTGACACCGAAAGTTTATGGGTTTTAAACATCGCTATCGGAGTTATTATGTTTGGTGTGGCTTTAGGAATTACTATGGATGATTTTAAACGCCTACTGAATAAACCAAAAATAGTAATGGTTGGTGTTTTTTCTCAGTTTTTATTACTCCCAGCACTTACCTTTTTAATTATTTTAATTTTAAAACCACATCCCAGTTTTGCACTCGGAATGATGATTATTGCAGCATGCCCTGGTGGAAATATTTCTAATTTTTACAGTAAAATGGCAAACGGAAATGCAGCTTTATCAGTAAGTTTAACTGCTTTTGCTACTGCTATTTCTATAATAATGACACCTTTTAATTTACAGTTTTGGGGTAGTTTATATGAGCCTACAAATATCATTTTAAAAACTGTAGAACTGAATCCGTTTGATCTTTTAAAACTTGTTTCTTTAATTTTAGGAATTCCGTTAATCTCAGGAATGTTGGTAAATTATTACAATCCAAAAATGGCAAAACAACTAGAAAAAATATTAAAACCTTTTTCTATGATTGTTTTTATCGTCTTAATTCTCATTGCTTTTTCTAACAATATCGATATTTTTAAAGCCCACATTCATCATGTATTATTTTTGGTGATTTTTCATAATATTGTTGCATACATCCTTGATTTTTATACTGCAAAAAGTTTTGGATTAAACAAAAAAGATAGTAAAACTATTTCTATGGAAACAGGAATTCAAAATGGTGGGTTAGGCTTGCTTTTAATTTTCGGATTTTTTGAAGGTTTAGGAGGAATGGCCTTATTAGCCGCTTTTTGGGGGATTTGGGATGTGTTTTCTGGAATGGTTTTAGCTACTTATTGGGGAAGAAAAAGTTAAACCTTTAAGATGCACAAGACGCACCTCCATCAACTGAAGTGAATATTGGTGAAATAAATGGAATTCCTAATCCTAAACCTCTAAGTATAAACAGTACACCTATTAGAACTACTACATAAGGAATAATTTGCTGAATTCGTTTGCGCACCATTCCTGTTGCAAAATTACCAACATATACAACGGTTGTCATTAAAGGTATTGTTCCTAATCCAAAAATAAACATATACAAAGCTCCTTCTACAGCTGTTGTACTTGCTAAAGCCCCGAAAACTGCCATATAGACCAATCCACAGGGAAGAAAACCATTAAGAAACCCGATGGTAAAAAAGGTATCGTTCCCTTTCTTTTTGAGCTCTTTTCCTAAAGCACTTTTCACTTTAAAAAGCAGCTTGTTAATCGTTTTTGAACCATTAAATTTTTGAAAAAAATGAGGTAATAAAATCGATAAAATCATTAAAACACCTGCAATAATTGAGAGCTGTTGCTGAAATCCGAAGAAATAAAATCCTTTACCTAACAAACCGAAAAGAACACCTATTAAACTGTAAGTAAAGAGTCTACCAAAATGGTAACTTAAAATTTGAAAGAATTGTTTTACCTTATTACTTCTATCAACAGGCAACATAAAGGCTATTGGCCCACACATGCCTACGCAGTGAAAGCTTCCTAATAAACCAAATAATAGTGCCGATAAAAACATTTTAATAAATCAACTCTTCTTTAAACAAATAATTTTTACTGTTGTAGTTCCAAGAAACCACAAGATTCCATCTTCCTCCTACTAATTTTTTACTAGGAATTAATTGTGTAGCATTTGTAAGAGAGATTGGATACTCTGCATCTAATTTTTTGTTTGATGGTCTATACAAAGATATCTTTCCTTTAATTTTAGTAGCATCCATTTCTTTTGGAAATACTACTCGCAATCCTTCAGAAGATTTAATGACCCTTATATTTTGAGGAAGTTTTTTTGCGTTCTTTATAGCGTTTATTTTTTCTTGATACTTAAGCTCATCTTGGTAATACTCTTCTGTTACTAGATTATGATCTACATTAGTTTCTGTACTAATTCTTATTACAAAATATAAAATAAAACTCATAAATAACACAATAGCTATTGCAATACCTGTACCCCAATTTATTTTCATTACATTTTTTTTAAATAAATTTTACCTAAAAGACCTTGGTCCTAAGAAGTTAGTTTTGGCAGTTTCAATTAACTTTCCTTTACTATAAACACCTATTTTAAGACGTACTCTATCATTTTTTAGAGCAGATTTATTGATTTCTATAAATAATGTACCCTCTGAATAACCCTGTGTTGGTATAGAAAAATGTTGATGAGTTACCGTTTTAATTTCTCCTTTATGAGAAAGTAATTTATAACTTACATCTTCTATATTTTTAGTGGTTTTATTAATCACTTTAAAAGTATATACATTACTAATAATATTATTTTCTTTACGCTCATATAGTTGCCCTGGCAAACGTAATATAGTTGCTTCTACATCGTTTCTTAAAAATAACATTCCTATTAAAACGGTTATTAATAGTGTTAAAACTACAATATACCCTTTAATTCTTGTGGTAAGTTTAAAAGGTTCTTTTCTCTCTATATTGTCTTCACTAGCATACCGAATTAATCCTTTTGGTAAGCCTATTCTATCCATTATATGGTCACACTCATCAATACAAGCGGTACAATTTACACATTCTAACTGTGTACCATTTCTAATATCTATTCCTGTAGGGCAAACTACCACACATTGATTACAGTCTATACAATCTCCTTTTCCTAAGGCTTCTCTATCTTCATCTTTTCTAAATTTAGAGCGACCATTGGTACTTTCCCCTCTTACAAAATCATAAGAAACATTGATAGTTTTATTGTCTAATAAAACACCTTGTAATCTACCATAAGGACAGGCAATGATACATACTTGTTCTCTAAACCATGCAAAAACAAAGTAAAATAAACTTGTAAAAATTAATAAGTAAAATAATGTGCTCATATTTTCTGATGGGCCACTCTTAATATCCGCAATAAGAGCATCACTCCCCATAAAATATGCCAAAAACACATTGGCAATTACAAACGAAATGATAAAAAACAAAAACCATTTTAACAGTCTTTTTTTAATTTTATCTGCATTCCATTTTTGTTTTTCTAATCGTATTTGCTTGCCTCTATCACCTTCAATCCAAAATTCTATTTTTCTAAAAACCATTTCTAAGAATATGGTTTGCGGACACATCCATCCGCAGAAAATACGACCAAAAACAACCGTAAATAAAATAATAAAAACAACGCCAACAATCATTGACATTACTAGTAAATGAAAATCTTGTGGCCAAAACGGAAGTCCGAAAATATTAAATTTTCGTTCTAAAACATTAAATAACAGAAATTGGTTCCCATTAATTTTTATAAATGGAGCGACTAATAAAGATACTAGTAGAAAATAGCTTACCCAAGTTCTGTAATTGTAAAACCGACCACTTGGTTTTTTCGGATAGACCCAAGAACGTTTACCATCTTCTGTAATAGTACTGATACTATCTCTAAACTTTTCGCTATCTGGAATTTCCATTTTAAATATTTAAAAAAGTTGTTTTTAGGAGAGAAATATCAAAAATAATAAGTAAAATCCCCCAATCAACTTACATTCTTAAATGATATTCCTCTTTTATTAAAAATTTAGGGTTTATTTTTCCCAAATATCTCCTTCTGCTTTCTTTGGATTTGCAGGTGTAGTTCCTTGCATTGATATAATATAACTTGAAACTTTAGCAATATCTTTTGCTTTTAAGATTTTACCCCAAGCTACCATTCCTTTTCCGTCTCTACCTCCATTGGTAATTGTTGAGAATACGTTTTTAACACCACCGCCCAAAATCCAGTTTTTATCGGTTAAGTTAGGTCCAATTCCCCCTCCTCCATCTGCCATATGACACGCAGCGCAGTTTAATTCAAACACAGCTTTACCTCTAGCTAAATCTGCTTCATCAGTTAATAATACTACTGATTCTACATCAATTAAATCTGGGGCTGTTTTTTTATATTCTTCTAAAGAAATTTTAGCAATAGCTACTTCTTTTTCGTATTCTACTATTTGATTATCTCCGTCTAAAACTTCAAATCTCACTAAGTAAATAACTCCAAAGATAATTGTTGCATAAAACATGTATACCCACCAAGGCGGTAATACATTGTCTAATTCTCTAATTCCATCATAATTATGATCTAAAACAATTTCTTCTTCGCTCTCAATAGCTTTTGATTTTGTCCATTTATTTAGAATTTCATTAATCCAAGACGTACTATCTGTCTCTTCTAGATTAATTCCTTCTTTCTCTAATTGTAATTCTTTTGTTTTATTAAGCGCAGTAACATTTACTACTTCCTTTAAAACTACTACTAATATTAAAGCAAATAACACACCCCATACCAATGGATTTTCATACAAACTTAAAGGATTTTCATACGTTTTAAATGCGTATGCTAAAATTATAATAGTAGCAACTACAAAAATTACATATGCGGAAGATTGAATATATTTTTTCATTTTACAAATTGATTATTAATTATCTAATGGTAATTGACTAACTTCTTTAATGTACTCTTTCTTTGCAGTAAACACCCACCAAGACAGCACTACAAAAAAACTAAAAAACACGACTAAGGAAATAATAGGATAAATTTCTATCCCTGTTATACTCTCCATATGTCCTTTTATAAATCTTAACATAATAATTTTATTTAATTATTGTACATCTTTTACTTTAATATCTGTACCTAAACGTTGTAAATAAGCAATTAAAGCAACTATTTCTCTATCTTTCATTTCTACAAAGTCTTCTCCATTATCTGCAGCATATTTTTTATCTGCTTCGTAATTAACTACAAAATCAGGATCTCCATACAGGTTCTCTTGGATTTTAGTTCCTTGAGCATCCATATTAGATTGTGCGTTCGCAATCTCATCATCAGAATAAGGAACTCCTAAAGTAGCCATTACGCTCATTTTAGTTTCTGTTTTACTTTTATCTAATCTATTACTAATTAACCATTGATACCTTGGCATAATAGACCCTGTAGAAATACTTTGTGGATCAAACATGTGGTTAAAGTGCCAATTGTCTGAATATTTCCCTCCTACTCTATGTAAATCTGGTCCTGTACGTTTTGAGCCCCATAAAAATGGATGATCATATACATATTCTCCTGCTTTAGAGTATTCTCCGTAGCGTTCTACTTCACTTCTAAATGGACGTATCATTTGTGAGTGACATCCTACACATCCTTCTCTAATATAAATATCCCTTCCTTCTAATTCTAAAGGGGTGTATGGTTTTACACTACTAATTGTTGGAATGTTAGATTTTACCATTATAGTCGGTATAATTTGTACTGCTCCTCCTATTAAAATAGCAATCGTTGCATAAATAGTTAATTTAATTGGCTTACGTTCAACCCAAGTATGCCAAGTCTCTCCTTTTGTTCTATTTTTAGATACTTTTGTTAAAGCTGGTGCTTCTGCCAATTCATCTTCTACTGCACTACCTGCTTTTATTGTTTTTATAAGATTGTACAACATTATAAATGCTCCAATAATAAAGAAAGTACCTCCAATAGCACGCATCCAATACATAGGTATAATTTCGGTAACAGTTTCCATAAAGTTTCCGTAGGTTAATGTACCGTCTGGATTAAATTGTTTCCACATTGATGCTTGTACAAAGCCTGCTACATACATTGGTAATGTATATAAAATAATTCCTAATGTACCAATCCAAAAGTGAGCATTTGCCAACCCAATTGAGTATAGTTTTGTTTTAAATAATCTTGGTACTAACCAATATAACATACCAAATGTTAAAAACCCATTCCAAGCTAATGCGCCAACATGCACATGTGCAATAATCCAGTCACTATAGTGTGCAATTGCATTTACATTTTTAAGTGATAATAAAGGCCCTTCAAAAGTTGCCATACCATATCCTGTAATGGCTACTACCATAAATTTTAACACAGGGTCTACACGTACTTTATCCCAAGCACCACGCAAGGTTAATAGTCCATTTATCATCCCTCCCCAAGAAGGAGCAATTAAAGTTACCGAAAATGCAACTCCTAAATTTTGTGCCCATTCAGGCAATGCTGAATATAATAAATGGTGCGGTCCTGCCCAGATATAAATAAAAATCAATGTCCAAAAGTGAATGATTGATAATTTATATGAATAAACAGGTCTGTTTGCTGCTTTTGGTATAAAGTAATACATCAATCCTAAAAATGGTGTTGTTAAGAAAAATGCAACGGCATTATGTCCGTACCACCATTGTACCAAGGCATCTTGTACACCTGCATACACAGAGTAACTTTTTAATGCATCAACAGGTAGTGCTAAACTATTAAAAATATGAAGCACTGCAACTGTTACAAACGTAGCGATGTAAAACCAAATAGCAACGTATAAGTGTCTTTGTCTTCTTTGTAATATTGTCCAAATCATGTTTACACCAAACGCAACCCAAACTAAAGCAATGGCGATATCAAATGGCCATTCTAATTCTGCATACTCTTTGCTTGTTGTGTATCCTAAAGGTAATGTAATAGCGGCTCCTACAATAATTAATTGCCACGCCCAAAAATTAAAATTACTTAAAAAATCACTCGCCATACGAGCTTTTAACAACCTTTGAAGAGAATAATATACTCCTGTAAAAATGGCGTTACCAACAAAAGCAAAAATTACTGCATTGGTATGTAATGGTCTTAATCTACCAAAACTTAACCAAGAGATTCCACTTGTATAGTTAGGATATAAAAACATAAAAGCTAGCATAAGTCCTACTGTCATACCGACAATACCCCAAAGAATTGTTGCGTAAATGAATTTTTTTACGATTTTATTGTCATAATAAAATTGTTCCATAATTATTAAAATTTAGTTTAGTTTTAGTTACTTCTTTTTTATCTCTTTTACTAGTTCATCATCAAACAACATTCGAACAGATGGTGTATATGTATCATCATACTGCCCCGATTTTACCGAATAAAAAAATGCAAAAAGAAAGACAAGAGCAACAATAATGCTGATTGTCAATAATAAGTAAATTACACTCATTTTTTATTTGATAATTTGTTCAAAATTAATTTTAGTTAAACTCTTAAAACATGACATATGTCATGTTTTTGATTATTTAAACTTACTCTAAACAATCTTGTTTATTTCTTATTTTAATAGCAATATAGTTCAAAAAATAGATTTACGCAATTTAATAAAAGCATATTAATATTCTTTTTTTTTTTACCTAAATAGCACCTAAAGCTATTTCAATCATTTCTCTAAAAGTAACTTCTCTTTCTTCAGAAGTGGTTCTTTCTCCTGTAACCAAACTATCAGAAATTGTTAAAATAGACAATGCTTTTACATTATTCTGCGCAGCAACTGTATACAAACCAGCTGTTTCCATTTCTACACATAATACCCCAAAGTTTGCCCAATGTTTATAATCGTTAAAATCATCGGCATAAAACTCATCTGCACTTAAAATATTTCCTGCTTTTATTGTAATTTTTTTATTTTTTGCAACCTCCATCGCTTTAGAAAACAAATCGAAATTTGCCGTTGGCGCATAACTTGCTCCTTTAAAACGTTGTGAATTTAAGCCAGAAGTTGTAGATGCCGCCATAGCTAAAACGATATCTCTAATTTTCACTTCTTTTTGATACGATCCTGCAGAACCAACACGAATTAAGTTTTTTACACCAAATTCTTTTATCAATTCGTTGGCATAAATTAAAGTTGATGGTATTCCCATCCCTGTTCCTTGTACCGAAATTCGTTTTCCTTTATAAGTACCCGTAAAACCCAACATTCCTCTTACATTATTGTAACAAACTACATCTTCTAAAAACGTATCAGCAATCCATTTTGCTCTTAACGGATCTCCTGGTAATAAAACGGTTTCTGCTATCTCTCCTTTTTTTGCCCCTATATGTACACTCATCTTAATATTTATTTTTTTCTGATACTCCTTTTGTTACTAATGACACTCCTGATGATGTACCCAATCTGGCTACCCCCATTTCTATATATTTTACAGCAGTTGCTATATCTCTTACGCCACCTGCAGCTTTAATTTGTGCTTTATTACCAACAATTTCTTTCATTTGTTTAACATCTTTAAAAGTAGCACCATCCGTCCCAAAACCTGTAGATGTTTTTACAAAATCTGCCTTTGCATTTACAGCTAACTGATTTACTATTTTCTTCTCTTCATCAGTTAAATAACAATTTTCAAAAATTACTTTTAAAATATTTTCTCCAATTGATTGTTTAATTTGCCTAATCTCATCTTCTATATATTGATATTCTCCTGATTGCAGCATACCAATATTGATAACCATATCAATTTCATTTGCCCCTTTTTTGATACAATCTTTGGCTTCAAAAACTTTAGCTTCGGTTGTCATCGCTCCTAAAGGAAATCCTATTACTGCTGCAATTTTTACATCGGTATTTTTTAAATTTTCCTTTGCTAACTCTACATAACTCCCATTTACACAAACTGCAAAAAAACAATATTCTTTAGCTTCATTACATAGTTTGATAATCTCATTTTTTGTTGCTGTTGCCTTTAATAATGTATGGTCTATATATTTATTTATTTTCATAATTTTAATTTCTTTCCTAATAAATTAGTTGCTGTTGTTGTAAACAACACAACACTTATAGAACTAATTGGCATTAAAATTGCCGCTATTACTGGCACTAATTGCCCTGTTACAGCAAAATACAATCCGACAGTATTGTACAGCAAAGATAGTGAAAAACTGTATTTAATAATTGTAATTGCTTTTTTTGAAATATGTATATAGCTGGCTATTTCATAAAATTTTGAAGCGTCTAAAATTCCATCACAAGCAGGAGAAAATACATTGACATTTTCTGACAGCGCAATTCCAACATTGCTTTGCGCCAAAGCACCTGCATCATTTAAACCATCACCAATCATCAATACCTTTTTGTTTTCAGATTGCAATTGTTCAATATAACGCAATTTATCTTCTGGCTTTTGATTGAACAATAACCTTGTTCCTTTTGGTAATTTTTCTTCTAAATATTCTTTTTCACCTTTATTATCTCCAGAAACGACTGCCAATTGGCACCCTTTATTTAATGTCTCAAAAAGTGAATTTACTCCTTTTCTGTACGCATTTTTAAAAATATACTTTCCGAAATACACATCGTTTATACGAATATGTACCGATGTATTTAATGCAAATTGTTCTGCATTCCCTTTTACAAAAGAGGCAGATCCTATTTTTATATTTACATCTTTAATTTTTGCCTCAATACCTTTTCCTAGATATTCTTTAAAAGCATCAACTTCAACGGTTTTTACATCTTTAAAAAAATGATACAACGCTCTACTTAAAGGATGGTTAGAGGTCCGCAACACACTCTTTAACATTATTTTTTTATCATCATTTAAAACAGCACCTTCATAAAAAATTGTATTCTCTTTATTGGTTGTTAAAGTTCCTGTTTTGTCAAAAACTATGGTATCTATTGTTGCTAATTGCTCTATAACAGTTGCATTTTTTAGGTAGAATTTATTTTTCCCAAAAATGCGCAATAAATTCCCTAATGTAAACGGAGCTGCCAAAGCTATTGCGCAAGGACATGCTATGATTAAAACTGCCGTAAACACATTTAATGCCTTCGAAGCATCTGTATATAACCAAAAAACAGTTGCCAATAACGAAATGATTAAAATTACTATTGTAAAACGCTTACTAATACTATCTGTCAAGGTTTTAAATGATGTGTCTCTATCTTTAGAAAATACATCATTACTCCATAACTGTGTCAAATAACTTTGTGAAACTTCAGTAAGCACTTCCATCTCTAAAATACCCGACAACTGCTTCCCTCCAGCAAATAATTTATCACCAGATTCTTTTTCTACAGGATCTGCCTCTCCAGTTACAAAGCTATAATCAATTTGCGCGTCTCCGTTCATTAAAATTCCATCCACAGGAATTAATTCTTGATTTCTAATCAGTAATCTATCTCCCTTCTTGATATCGTAAATCTGTACTGTTTCTTCTGTTTTATCAGATAAAACTCTAGTTACAGCAATTGGGAAATAGGATTTATAATCTCTCTCAAACGATAAGAAGTTATATGTTCTTTGTTGAAAAAACTTACCAACTAATAAAAAAAATACCAAACCTGTTAGGCTATCAAAAAAACCAGGCCCTAGGTCAAAAATAATTTCAATAGTACTTCTAATAAATAAAACAGAAATGCCTAAAGCAATCGGCACATCAATATTTAAAATACCAGATCGCAGCCCTTTATAAGCCGAAATAAAATAATCTCTTCCCGAATAAAATACCACAGGAAATGAAAAAACAAACATTAACCACCTAAAAAGATGCTTGTACTCTTCAATCCAAAAACCTGTACTTCCAAAATATTCTGGGAACGATAAAAACATTACGTTACCAAAAGCAAAACCTGCAATAGCAACTTGATAAACTAATGTTCGGTTTACTTTCTTTTTTCCTGCATCGTAATCTTCTAGACTAATATAAGGCTCGTAGCCAATAGAACTCAATAATAAAACTATTTTTTTTAAGGAAACTTTGCTAGAGTTATATGTAATTCTAACTGTTTTTTCAGGAAAATTTACCTGAGAAGAGGAAACGTCTTTCTGAAGTTTGTGTAAATTTTCTAGCACCCAAATACAAGAACTACAATGCATTTGTGGGATATATAAATTTACAGCCTGTGTTATGCCGTCATTAAATTCTAATAATTTTTCTGCAATACTCTCTTTATCAAGAAAATCATATTTACCTTTTATTTCGATTGGAGTTACCCCTGGGCTATTTTCAAAATCGTAATAACAGGTTAAATTGTTTTCAGAAAAAACCTCATAAACTGTTTTACATCCATTACAACAGAAAGACTTATCATCAACAGTTATTGCATTTTCACTACAAGAATCTCCACAATGAAAACACTGCACTTTTTCCATATTTACTTGTTTCTCTACACTGCAAAAGTAAAATAAAAAACCTGCAAGAATATGATATTTATCAGTTTTTTATTATCTTTGATATTGAAAAATCAACCAAAAAAATATGAGTAAATGTGAACGCTGTATTATTCGTCAATTTAATTCCTTAAAAGAACTAACTAAGGAAGAAATGACAAGAATAGCGGCATGTAGAGAGTCTTTTCTTGTTAAAAAGGGAGAGATCATTTTTGATGAAGGAGAGCACTTAAAAGGCATCTATTGCATTCGCTCTGGTATTTGTAAGATTTCTAAAATCAGTGAAAACGGAAGGTATCAAATTATACATCTTATGAAAAAAGGTGATATTTTAGGAGAACGCAGTATTATTAGTAATGAAATAACAAATTTAAAAGCTACTGCTTTAAACGATGTTGAGGTTTGTTTTATACCGAAAGAAGAAATTATGAAGGATTTACATGAAAATCCTAAATTTACCATGAGTGTTTTAAAAAATATGGCTAAATCTTTAAAAAGTGCAGATAACCTTATTGTAGATATGGCGCAAAAAACGGTAAAACAACGTTTGGCAGAAATTTTACTTTATTTAGATGAAAATTTTAAAAATACTGAAGATGGTAAATTAGGAGTTCAACTTTCTAGAGATGATTTTGCTTGTATTATTGGTTCTGCCACAGAGTCTGCAATACGCTTGCTTTCTGATTTTAAAAAGAAAAACATCATTTCTTTAGAAAAGAAAAATATTGGAATTCTGAATACAGAAGAACTAAAAAAAATTGCATATGGTTTTTAAACCCACAACTCCTTTTTATTATATTATAAAAAAACATAACGTATAAAAACTCTTTGGTTCAACATATTTAGGTACGCTATAAAGCTTGGTTTATTTTTTTACACAAAAAAAATAAAAGTAGTCGGAAAAGAAAATATCCCTAAAAAAGGAGCGGTATTGTTTACCGTAAATCATCCAAACGGATTGATTGACCCCTTAATTGTTACCACAAATAATCCGAGAACAAATTACTTCTTAGTCAGAGCCGCGTCGTTTAAAAACCCTTGGATAAAAAAGTTTTTAGAAAGCTTAAATTTAATGCCAATTTATAGAATTAGAGACGGCGTAAAACAATTGTCTAAAAATCAAGATATTTTTGACAAGTGTTTTGAAATTTTAAGAAACCAGAAATCTTTAATCATATTTCCTGAAGGAAGCCACAATGAAAAAAGAACAATTAGAGCTTTAAGTAAAGGTTTTACAAGAATCGTCTTTGGAGCTATTGACAAGTATCCTGATTTAAAAATAACGATAATCCCTGTAGGTATTACCTATCAAAATGTTGGAAATTTTCCTAGTAAAGTTGCACTACACTACGGAAAACCAATTATAGCAAACACTTTTTATAATAAAGAAGAATTAAACACATCCGTAAATAAATTGAAAGAAGAAATTTCTAATCAATTAAAAACACTGAGTGTTTATATAAAAGATGATGAAAACTACGATAAAACGCTTGCTAAATTAACAGATGCCAATGTTGATTTTACTAATGTAGTGAATGTAAATAATAGCATTCAAAACAAGGCAATTCTATCAAACAGAAAAATAGTAAAAAGTTTTATAGAACCTATACTTCGGTTCCTTATTATTGTAAATAGTTTTATTCCTTATTTACTTTGGAAAAAAGCCTCAAAAAAAGTTGATGAAATTGAATTTGTAGATACATTTCGTTTTGCGTTAAATATTGTTTCGTTTCCTATTTTCTACGCACTACAATCTTGGATGATTTCAGTTTTCTTTGGAAACAAAATTGCAGGTATCTACTTTTTAGCATCCTTATGTATCATTGCTCTCTATGCAAAATTATCGCCTACTCAATAATTGCATCTTGTATAATTTGCTGAATTATAGTACGCACATTACTTTTTCCTAATGCATTGTTTTTCATGGTTGGGTACACTCTATTTGACAAAAACACATACAAAATTCCACTTTCAGGATCTGCCCAAGTATAAGTACCTGTAAATCCACTATGCCCAAAACTTTTACTAGACACACATCCGCAGGTTGCTTTTACAACACTATCTAATTGTGGTTTATCAAACCCCAAACCTCGCCTAACATTTTCATCTTTATAATACCGCTTGTTAAACATATCTATAGTACTTGTTTTTAAGTATCGATACCCTCCGTAAAACCCTTTTTGCAAGTACATTTGCATCATTTTTGCCACATCATTTGCATTAGAAAACAAACCTGCATTACCACTTACACCATTCATCATAGCAGCTCCCATATCGTGCACATAACCTTGTAAGGTTTGGTATCTATAATAATCATCTACCTCTGTAGGAACAATTTTTGATTTTTTGAATTTTTTCAAAGGATTATACATCAACGTATTTGCCCCTAATGGCTTGTAGAAAAATTGTTCATTTAACACATCCATCTCTCTTTTATAAGTAGTTTTCAGGTACTTTTTAAACAAATAAAACAACAAACCACTATATCGATATCCAGCTCTTTCTCGTTGCGGGACTTCAGCAATTCTTTTATAAATAGTATCTGTATAATTATCCTTCAAATACAATTCATCTGCTACTTTTATAGAAAATTTTCGAGTTCTTTTTGTACTATAATATTCAGATAGAGGTTTTTTTGTAACACTATCTAAGGTTCTTATATAATAAGGAATCCAAGGAACAATTTTTCCGTTATGAGACAAAGCTTCTTTTAACGTAATAGTATCTTTATTAGAACCTTTTAAATAAGGCAATAACTTCCCTAACTTAGTATCAATAGTAAACAAACCATTTTCTTCACTTTTCATAATCATTGGCAATCCTCCTAAAATTTTTGTTACTGATGCCAAATCATACAGATCTGTTAATTGCACTTTCTCTTTTTTATCATAAGTATGATACCCATATTTTTTATGGAAAATAATTTTTCCGTTTCTCGCTACCAAAACCTGTCCACCAGGAGCCATTTTTTTTCTAATAATTACAGTATTAAATATGGAATCTATTTCTTTTAATTTTTTCGAGGACATGCCAGCCTCTGCAGGTATTGTATATTGTAATCTACTTAACGAACTCTTTACAAGTCCATAACCTTCAGAGAACTCATTTCTAATTGAAACAGGTAATTTTCCTTGTACAGAAATTGCTCCAAAAACTGCTTGAGCAGAGATTTCTTGTGCCAATTTACTATTTTGATACGAAACCATTACACCCTCAATATTTGTAAAACTCTTAAGTTGTAACAAACTATATGGACTTGCAAAAACATCTAAAATCACTTTATTTTTTCGTGAAATTTCTTGTAACCAAACCAATTCTTTGTTTGTAAACTTATAGCTTTTCCAAGGGTTTTTATTTGATTTATGATATCCGATAATTACCAAATCGTATTTGTTTAATTTTTGTAATAATCTGTCTAAATTTTTATCAGAAACTACATCTACCCTCGTATAATTTTTTAACATTTTTACAAAACTGTTTCCTTTTGCATCTCCCAATTTCACATATGCAATTTTTTTGTTTGATAGGCTTTTTATAGGTAAAACACTTTCTTCAGATTTTAAAATAGTTAGGGAGTTTTTTATCAATTTTCTATGCAATAATTCATCAGAAACTGCATTTAAATCTTGCTGTAAATTTTCTAATTGTATCGGTTTATACTGATGTAAACCTGCCCAATATTTTGCTTTTAATATTTTTATTACTGAAACATTAATCCTGTTTTCTGTTAAAACTTTATTTTCTATTGATTTTTTTATCAGCGCAACTGTTTTAGGAATATCATGCGGAATCAGCAAAATATCATTTCCTGCAATTATAGCTGCTAAATTTATTTCTGCTGATGTTGCGTAGTTTGCAGCTCCTTTCATATTCAATCCATCAGTAATTACCAACCCTTTAAACCCAAGTTTATTTTGTAATAAATTGGTCACTACATTTGTAGATAATGATGTAGGCAACTCTGTATTAGATTCTAACGAAGGGATACTCAAATGGGCTGTCATTACACTTGCCACACCTTCTTTAAACAATCTTTTATACGGATATAATTCTACAGAATCTAATCGATTGATATCAAAATTAAGCACAGGTAACGTATGATGAGAGTCTGTTGCGGTATCTCCATGACCTGGAAAATGCTTCGCATTTGCTAAAACTCCTACACTTTGCATTCCTTTAATTAATGCCAAAGATTTTTGTGTAACATTTTCTTTATTTTCACCAAAAGAACGGTTTCCGATAATCGGATTTTCTGGATTTGTATTGATATCTACAACAGGTGCAAAATTAATATGAATTCCTAAACGTTTGCAGTGTTCTCCTAAACGTTTTCCGAATTTTTCAACCAAATTATTGTCTCTTATGGCTCCTAAAGTCATATTCCAAGGGAAACGATAGGTGTTTTTTAAGCGCATTGCTAAACCCCATTCACCATCAAAACCAATTAACAACGGAGTTTTTGTTTTTTCTTGATATACATTATTTAAAACCGCTTGTTTCTCTGGAGTTCCCTGCATAAAAATCAATCCACCAATATGATCTTTTTGTATCAAACTAGTAATAAATTTTTCGTGTTTTTTATCTTTATTAGAATAGGCTTGCACCATAAACAACTGACCGATTTTTTCATCAATCGTCATTGTATTTAGAATACTATCTACCCATATTTGTTGCTGTTCTGCATCTAAAGTTTTCAATGGATCTATTTGTGCCTGTATAAAAAATGGCATCAGCAACAACAAAGGAATAATAATTCTATTCATATTTTTCTTTAATTTCTTTTCATCAAAATTTTCACTTATCAATTTACAATAAATCAATCTTTATACCAAAAAACGTTTGTGCCAACTTTTACTTGCAGCAATTTCCCACTTAGTTGTTACTTCTTCTTTTGTAGTTATCATATTATTAAATACAATAGTTTCTGGAGTAATCTTTTTCTCTTTTGCAAATTGCTGAAATTGAGCTAGTTTTACCAAGTTAATAGTATTACCATCTTTAAAAGACACATTCATTTTATCCATTAAATCTATATTCAATTTCTCTTCAATTTCTTTGATAAAACGCACTGATGCATCTATGGAGCAACCTGAAACTTTGTTAAAACCCTCATCTACTGCCAACACTAAAAATTGATTGTATTTTATAGTAAACGAGCCTTTTAAATCATCTCCATGACGTGTCCAAGTATTGATAAATTCTTCTGCTTGTGTTGAAATAAACTGCACTTCTTTTACAGTAAACTCTCTATCAGATTGGTACATCCAAATTCTTGAAGTATCTGGTAAATTATGGTATTCTGTAAACATCTATCTCAAATTAAATTTTTGCTGTAAAGCATTTAGTTTTTGAGCATCTGTCATTCCTTTTTTAGGAGCTGACATACGCTCTTTAATTTCTCTCAGTACTTTTTTGGTATACAACGGAAAATCGGCATTTTGTATCCACGCATTGTATCCTGGGTTTTCTTTAAATACCTCTTCTACCGTACGCCCTTTGTATTTTCCGAAGGAAAAAATTTCTTTATCCTCTTCATTCATCAGAATAAAACCTGCAAAATCGGCTCTTTTTCCGTGAGTAGAAAATTCACTCAACTCATCAACTGAAGTCCCAATATCTTCATATTTTTCTATTTGCGCCAATAAAATTTCGTAGGTAGCATTCGTATCTGCTTCTGCTCCGTGAGCGCCTTCTAATTCTTTATGGCAATAAAATTGATAGCCTGCACTTAACGTTCTTTGTTCTTTTTTATGAAAAATAACTTGCACATCAATGGCTTTTCTATCATCCATATCAAAATTGATATTTGCACGCATCAACTCTTCTGCCAGCAACGGAATATCAAATCTATTTGAGTTAAACCCTGCCAAATCGCAGCCTTTTATCATTTTACTTACCTCTGGTGCTAACTCTTTAAAAGTAGGTTCTGTAACCACTTGCTCATTCGTAATTCCGTGAATATCTGAAGCTTCTTTTGGTATTTCAATTTCTGGATTTACCAGCCACGTTTTACTTTCTTTATTTCCATTCGGATGCACTTTTAGGATAGCTATTTCTACAATCTTATCTTTTGCAATGTTAATCCCTGTAGTCTCTAAATCGAAAAATACGATGGGTTTTGTAAGGTTTAATTTCATTTATTATGTTTTATGGTATCTACGCCTAGTCCTATATCTATTTTACAGAAAGAGGTTGCTTCGTTATACTCGCAATGACGAATAGAAAATCATTACAAAATTCTGTATAATTTAGAGTAAAGATTACTTCACTACGTTTGCAATAACTCTTTATCTATTCATTATTTAACTGTTCTTTAAAACCTTCTACTTGCGCTTGTATTTTTGCTGACAAGGTAGGTTCTTTAAAATTGTATTTTTTAAATTCTTCTAATAAAATTTGAGCTAAAATATAGCGTGCTGTTGGTTTATCATCCGCAGGAATTACAAACCAAGGTGTATTTTCTTTGGATGTTCTATTGAGTAAATCTTGGTAACAAAACTGGTATTTATCCCACATTTTACGCTCTTTTAAATCTGCCGTAGAGAACTTCCAATTCTTTTCTGGGATATTTAATCTACGTAATAATCTGTTTTTTTGTTCCTCTTTTGATAAATTTAAGAAGAATTTTAAAATAATGGTTCCGTTTTTTACTAAATTATTTTCAAACTGATTGATTTGTTCCATTCTATCATGATAAAAAGCATCATCTAAATCAGCAATCGTTTTTATATTCGGAATATTTTCTCCAAAAACATATTCTGGATGCACTCTAGTTACCAGTACGTTTTCATAATGCGTTCTATTAAAAACAGTTACTTTTCCTTTTTCTGGTAAAACAATATAATGTCTCCATAAAAAATCGTGTTTCAACTCTAATTCGGTTGGTACTTTAAAACTATGCACCGCCACACCACGAACATTAAACTCTTTAAAAACTTCGCGAATCAAACTATCTTTACCCGAAGTGTCCATCCCTTGCAAACAAATTAACACACCACGTTTACCTTCGGCATACATAGTATCTTGTAATTTACTTAACTTTTCACTGATTTTGTTTAGCTTCTTTTTTGCACCATCAATCACTTCTTTTGTGCTTAGATCACTCAATTTTATATCTCCAGAAACTTTGTAGGGTTCTAAATTCATATTCTTATTTTTAGAAAAGTTAAAGATAAAAAAAATACTGGTTTTTCTATTGATTTTCTCTGTAGATGTATCAATTCTTTTTATCAAGATACTACTAAAAACTAATATAAAAATCGGAATTTTCTCATCTAAAAACTTTATCAAATGAACAAAACAGTAATTATACAAGGAAGCGCAAGAACCAGAGGAGATACACAAATAGTAGCCAACTATTTAAATAAAAATCATCAATTTGATGTGATTGATTTAAAAACTAAAAATATTGGTCATTTTGATTATGAGTTTAAAAATGCTTCAGACGATTTTATTCCACTTATGAAAAACATCATAGAAAAATATGATACAATTATTTTCGCAACTCCTGTCTATTGGTATGCCATGAGCGGAGTTTTAAAAGTATTTTTTGATAGAATGTCTGATTTATTACATTATAAAAAAGAATTAGGCAGACAGTTACGAGGAAAAAACATGGCAATGATTAGCAATAGCAATACCAACGATTTAAAAATCGGATTTTCTATGCCATTTATAGAAAGCGCCAATTATTTAGGCATGAATTACCTTGGAGACATACATACTTGGGTAGAAAACGGAGAAATACATACAGAAGCAAAAGAACTGATAGATGCTTTTAGAAAGTTGGTTTAGTTTTCCGTAATTTTGCCAAATGATAAAAGAAATTCAGCTTCGAGTAAACCTAATTGAAGAAAAGCAAGTAGATATTTTACTTTGGAAAACTTCTAAACAATTAGGTGTTTCTAAAAACGAAATTACTTCTATAAAAGTGCTACGAAAATCTGTGGATGCTCGTAAAAAACTCATTATTTTTAACTACAAAGTAGCTGTTTATCTAAACGAAGAACCTTCTGAAAAACCTAAATATACTTTTAACTACAAAGATGTTTCATCTGCGAAAGAAATTCATATTATTGGCTTTGGTCCTGCAGGGATGTACGCTGCTTTACGCTGCTTAGAACTCGGTTTTAAACCTATAGTTTTAGAACGAGGAAAAAATGTACAAGAACGTCGTAGGGATTTAAAAATCATTAATCAAGAACATTTTGTAAACGAAGATTCTAATTATTGTTTTGGAGAAGGTGGCGCAGGCACCTACTCTGACGGAAAACTCTACACTAGAAGCTTAAAACGTGGCGATGTTAGAAAAATATTTGAAAACTTGGTTTTTCATGGTGCTCCTGAACAAATTTTGATTGATGCGCATCCTCATATCGGGACAAATAAACTACCAAAAGTGGTAGAAAACATCAGAGAAACTATCTTACAATTTGGTGGTGAAATCCATTTTAAAAGCAGAGTAACCGATTTTATCATCAAAAATGATAAAATGCAAGCTATTATAATCAATGAAAAGAAAGAAATGGCCGTGAATTCGGTAATTTTAGCGACAGGGCATTCTGCAAGAGATATTTATTATCTGTTACATAAAAAAGAAATCGCATTAAAGGCAAAGTCTTTTGCAATGGGTGTCCGTGTAGAACATCCACAGCAAATAATTGACCAAATTCAATATCATTGCAGTACAGAAAGAGATACATTATTACCCGCAGCTTCGTACAGTTTGGTGCATCAAATAAACAACCGTGGCGTGTATTCTTTTTGCATGTGCCCTGGCGGATTTATCGTGCCTGCAGCAACAGCAAACGGAGAGGTTGTTGTGAACGGAATGTCGCCATCTAAAAGAAATAACAAATTTGCAAATTCTGGAATTGTCGTAGAAATTAATGTAGAAAAAGACATTCCGAAATACGAACATTTTGGAGTTTTAAAAGGCTTAGAATATCAGAAAAACTTAGAACGGTTGGCTTTTACCGCAGGCGGAAGAACACAAGCTGCACCTGCACAACGTTTGGTAGATTTTGTAGACGGGAAATTCTCTTCAAATTTGAACGAAACTTCGTATCAACCAGGATTAAAATCGGCTCCTTTACATTCTTTATTACCTAAATTAATTGGAGGAAAATTGCGAAAAGGCTTTGCTGCTTTTGGTAAAAAAATGAACGGATTTTACACCAACGAAGCCAATATTATTGGGGTTGAATCTAGAACATCATCACCTGTAAACATTCCTAGAAAAGAAAATTTAGAACACCCAGAAATTGAAGGTTTATTTCCTTGTGGAGAAGGCGGCGGTTATGCTGGCGGTATCATTTCTGCGGCTATGGACGGAGAACGATGCGCAGAATCTGCCTGTGAAATCTTGTGATTTTTGATTAAAAAAATCCTTAAAAAAGGTACATTTGCAAAATGCGAATAGATATTATTACCGTAAATCCTGATTTGTTAAAAAGTCCGTTTGAGCATTCTATGTTAAAACGTGCTATTGATAAAGGGATTGCAGAAGTTCACTTTCATAATTTACACGAATACGGCTTAGGCAATTACCGCCAAATAGACGACACTCAGTTTGGTGGTGGCGCTGGTATGGTGATGATGATTGAGCCCATTGATGCATGTATTTCGAAACTACAATCAGAAAGGATATACGATGAAATTATCTATATGACACCCGATGCAAAAACACTAAATCAAGCAACGGCAAATACCTTATCGCTTCAAAAAAATATCATCATTTTAACAGGACATTATAAAGGCGTAGATCAACGAGTTCGAGATTTATTTATTACCAAAGAAATTTCTATTGGAGATTATGTACTGACTGGTGGCGAGCTAGCAGCAGTTGTTTTATGTGATGCTGTTATTCGATTAATTCCTGGTGTTTTAGGTGATGAAACCTCTGCTTTGACTGATTCTTTTCAAGATAATTTATTATCTCCGCCTGTATATACACGCCCTTCAGAGTATAAAGGAACAAAAGTTCCTGAGGTATTATTATCGGGGAATTTTCCTAAAATTGATGATTGGCGAAGCGAACAAGCCTACCAAAGAACCCAACAAATAAGACCCGATTTATTAGATGAGTAATTTAGATAGCACAATTTTTGAATTCATAATTGCAAACAAAAAAGAAGGATTCAGAAAAAAAGTATCTATCGTTTTTTACCCAAATCATAATCCTCAGAAAATCAGCTAGAAAAGAGAAGAATTTAATCTTATAAAACATTTTGATATTCTAATCTTTTTCCTAAATTTGCAAACTCAAAATTAACCTCTGACGAGAATCGTGAAAGTTAATCATTGAAAAACCATAAATAATAAAACATGGAAGCATTAATTAAATTTGTACAAGACGAATTTGTAAGCAAAAACGAATTACCTGAGTTTTCTGCTGGTGATACAATTACAGTGTATTACGAAATTAAAGAAGGAAGCAAAACTCGTACTCAGTTTTATAGAGGTGTTGTAATTCAACGTAAAGGAAGTGGACTTTCAGAAACATTTACTATCAGAAAAATGTCTGGTACTGTAGGTGTAGAACGAATTTTCCCTATCAACTTGCCTGCAATTCAAAAAATTGAAGTAAACAAAAAAGGTGCTGTTCGTAGAGCTCGTATCTATTACTTTAGAGGTCTTACTGGTAAAAAAGCAAGAATTAGAGAAAAAAGAAAATAGATATACTCTGTTTTTAATATACAAAAAGCGTTCTGAATTTTCAGGACGCTTTTTTAATGAACAAATGTTTATAACACCTGTTGATACATTATTGATTTCTAATTGGTTAATCATTTCATGAAGTTAAAAAAGGATACTATATTTGTGTTAGATATTACAAGTAAGGAGTAGTAAGAAATTGAAAAAAATCTTAAAACTACAAACAAGTAATAACCATAAAGTAACGTTCTTTATATACTGTTTTTCGAACTATAACTTACAAACATTTTTCTTTGCTTGAAAAAGCACAAGAAAAAGAACTTTAAGAAAAAAGACTTATGAAAGTAAGGATTTAAGCCTTAAAATGCATCGTTATTTAATTGTGCAAAAATTGTATGAGAAAATCAGTCGAAATATTGAAAAGTGTTGCATAAACGAAAGTCTATAAAATACTAGAAGGTATTTCAAAAATGAAATAGCGAAGTAATTTTCTTTACCGTGGTAAAGAAATAATAAGAAGAAATTTTTATTTCGATTTGTAGCAATATAATATCAGTACAAAACTATTTCAAAGAAGCCATATCATAACAAGTAATTGTTAGATGTGGCTTTTATTTTTGAAAGTAACTTCTTAGAATCTAGAAATTTACTTTATATTTTATATATTTAGTGCATCATTTAATACCTCTCAAAAAATTGACTGCTGAAAATACTTTTAACTGGTTTTTACTAATTAGTGCTTTACATGGCTTTGTGTTTAGCATTGTCTTATTTTTTTCAAAATACGGAAAAGAAAAAAGTATTATTTACCTAAATTTATTAGTATTAGCCATTTCTCTTAATAATTTCCAATCTTGGGTGTTGGCAAAACAGTTTTTTCCTACCTATTTTTTTCTAGACTATGTACATATTCCTTGGCATTTTTTAATTGCGCCCTTTTTTTATATGTTTTTAGTACATTATTTAGAAATTGCTCACCAAAGCAGAAAACTTTTAAGAGGTTTAATGTCTATGTTCTTATTAATTATAAGCATACGTATTGTTTTTGTATATCTTAATAAAAGTAATCAAAACAATGCTACAGTTTATCTTTTTGAGAAATACACTTCTATTGAAGAGATTATTAGTTTACTAATTTCTTTAAGTGTTTTTGGGTATTCTTTTTATATTTTAAAAAACAAAAAAAACTTATTTCAAAAAATATTATCTTTTGATAATTTAAAATGGATTTACACTTTTTTTAAATTTGGATTGTTTACTTACATCTTTTGGATGATTGCGCTAGCAACAACTGTTTACTTAAATTTTAGCGAATTTATTTTTTCTTATTACCCTTTAAGAATCTTAACTACGGGCTTAATTTACTGGATAGGTTACCAATCTATCATTCAACTACAATTAGTTAAAGAAAGAGAAAAGCTTAGAGAGTTCATTTCTTTAGAAAAAAATACAACTCCTGAATTTAAGAACTTAGAAGTAGCCTTTTTTAATAAAAAAGATACAGAAAATTATCAGCAGAATTTTAAAAAAATAACCACTTTTATTACTGGTAAAAAATTATTTCTGAATCCTGATTTTTCATTACAACAACTTTCTGAAGAACTATGTATTCATTCAAATAAACTATCTACAATTATAAACTCTTATCATAAAGAAGGTTTTTCTAACTATATTAATTCACTCAGAATTACTTACGCTAAAAGGTTACTGTTAGATAAAAAATACGCAGAATATACCATTACTTCTATTGGTTTAGAAGCTGGCTTTAATTCTAAATCTTCTTTTTACTCCGTGTTTAAAAAACACACTAACTTCACTCCTTTTCAATTTCAAAAAACCTTTTCTACTAAATTTTAACAAAAAATTAGTCCAACATCATACAAATTAGTCCAGAATCATACCGTTTCGTGTAATCTTGGACTTTTTTTAATGGCTTTTTTATAGCTTTAACACATCGTAATTATAAAAATCAAAATTATGAAAAAAATTACATCAACCTGTCATTGCGAGGAACGAAGCAATCTTAAAATACATTTAGAATACAAACCTTAAACCCAATTAAAATGAAAACAACAATTTTAAAAACAGCAATACTATTATTTATAACCTTTATAAGTTGTAGTACTAACAACAACGAGTTTACACCCACATTGCCAGAAGCCACACAAACAGGACAAAATACCTTTGGGTGTTATGTAGATGGTAATTTATTAATACCACGTAATGGAACAGGAACAATCTATGGGCCAGATAGAGGAATGAGATTTTGGGCATTAGGAAGTCCTCCAAATTACATTTATGATGAGATAACAATTCACGATTTTAAAAGCAACAAAGATAATAGAATGGATATTCATTTTGTGAATTTACATAACAATGGAATAGGGTCTTTTTTAATAAAAGAAAGTAATTGTTTCAACCAAAATGGAGCAAATCCAACAATTAACATTCGTTGTAAATACAATGGTAAATGGTACTGTTCAATAGAAAATGGAGGAACTATAAATATTACTCGATATGAT
>CAZZNK010000013.1:0-2576 GCA_964655585.1 uncultured Flavobacteriaceae bacterium | reverse complement strand
ATACCTTTGGGTGTTATGTAGATGGTAATTTATTAATACCACGTAATGGAACAGGTTATTATGGTACACCAGACAAAGGTATGGATTTTTGGGGGGCGACTGGAAACGCTTATAATGAAATTAGAGCAAGAGATTTTAAGGGTGAGGATGGAGGGATAATAGATATTCACATAGATAATCTAAATCAAATAGGTTTGGGAACTTATACAATAAATCAAAGTAATTGCGAAAGATTAAATTCTGCTTATCAGAATATAAATATTAGAAGTAGATGGCGAGATAAAGCCAGTCAAGAATTTAAATGGTATTGTTCAATAGAAAATGGAGGGACTATAACGATTACTCGGTATGATTATGATAATAAAATTGTATCAGGAACTTTTAGTTGTACAGTTCAAAATAAAGATAATCCAAACGAAACAATAGAAATCACAGAAGGTAGATTTGATATAAAATGGGATACTTTACGATATACCAATTTCCTGTAAAAAAAGGTGTCACGCCAATGACACCTCAAAAAATAATAAACAACCTAATACAAATTAAAAATCATTTATTAAAACCCAAAATTATGACCTTTTTAAAGAAAAATTATTACACCTTTTGCTTTTTATTTATAAGCACCATTTTAGTAGCACAACAACCGCCAAAAAAGGTAGATGCAATATTACAAAACATAAATACAGCTACCTTAACAACAAAAATACTTTATGACAGAGTCTTTTCGATAGCTCATTTAGATACTTTTAATGATTCTACCAATGTTTCTAACACCAAATATTTTGAACAGGCAGTAAACGAATTGTACAATGCATCTGAGCATCAAAAATTTATGCCATACAAAACATTACGTACTTTTTACACATCAAAAGCAAACTATAATACGCTAGATATTGGTATTGTTAATGCTAATTTTCAACAATTAAACTATGTTGCTACCAACGAAAACTTAGGTGCATTAAAAGTGGTAAACGAAGAGGTTGAAAAAATAAACAACCAATAAAAAATAAAAATGACAAAAAAACCAACAAATTAGTCCAGAATCACACCAATTAGTCCAAGATCATACCAAAACGTGTAATCTTGGACTCCATTTAATAGTTATTCTTTAACTTTAATACAGATTAATTCTAAAAAATAAAAAATCATGAAAAAACAACACACACAACAAAAAATAATAACCCTTAAATATTTATTAGTATGAAACATTTATTTTTAAAAACAGCATTTTTACTTTTTGCACTTACTTTTAGCAATTGCGAAAACAACGACCCACAAGACCAATTACCACCAATTACTCAAACTGGAGAAAATACATTTGGTGCTATTGTAGATGGTAGCGTATTTATACCTAAAGATAAAACAGGGTATTATGCTCCTGGAGGAGGCAAACCTAGAGGTTTAAATATTTCTTCTGGAGATGGTATTATATCAAAAAATTATTATGCTATTTCTGCTGTAAATTACATTAATACTGATATATATATATATACCAGAAGATAGACCACAACAAAAACAGTATGATTTCAAATTAAGTCCTGGTACAACTTCCACTTCAAATGCTCCAAATTTTGCACATATTTATTGTTTTATTAACAATAGAAAATACATTTCTTTTGAAAATTCTGGCATTATAAATTTTGAAGTAGTAGATTTTATTAAACAAGTTTGTGCAGGAAACTTTTATGCCAAATTAAAAAATGAAAATGATGAAAATGATATTATTGAAATAAAAGATGGACGTTTTGATTTAATATGCACAGAACCAATAGGAGATTAAAAAAGCAGTTGCTACGAACAACTGCAAAACAAAAAGTTAAACATAACAAACACAAAAATTTATTAATACTTAACACTATAAAATTATGAAAAAAATTACACTGTCATTGCGAGAAACGAAGCAATCTAAAAACATAAGTACAATTTAACTCTAAAACCCAAATATTATGAAACATTTATTTTTAAAAACAGCAATTTTACTTTTTGCAATAACTTTTTTTAATTGTGAAAACAACGACCCACAAGAACAATTACCCCCAATTACACAAACTGGTGCAAATACCTTTGGTGCAATTGTAGATGGTAGCGTATTTATACCTAAAGATAAAACAGGGTATTATGCTCCTGGTGGAGGCAGACCTAAAGGAATAACAGTACTTAGGGGTACATCTTATTTTTCAATTGCGGTAAGTAATTATAATAATATATATATATATATATATATACCAAAAAATGTCCCTTTAGAAACAACTTATAACTTTAAATTAAGTAACGGAAGACCTGCAAATGGAAACGAACCTCATTGTTTTGCAGTTATTAATGATACTGGTTATAAATCCTATGAGAATTCTGGAACTATAACTTTCACTAAAATAGATGAAGTCAAAGGTATTATTGCGGGTACTTTTTCTTTGAATATCAAAAATGATAATAATGATATTATTAATATTACTGAAGGTAGATTTGATATATAAATAAAAATTAAAAAAGCAGTTGCTACTAACAACTGCCTAAAACATTAAACACTAACACATATTATTAACATTTAACATTACAAAATTATGAAAAAAATTACA